>NZ_VCMY01000089.1:0-1908 GCF_005924235.1 Mycobacterium sp. DBP42 | reverse complement strand
AATCGAGTAGGGGGCCGGGTTGACCGGCCCCCTCTCACACCACCGGACGTGCGGGCCTCGCATCCGGCGGTTCGTTAGGTCGCTTGGAATCGAGTCCAGGCGTGGTGAAAGAAGATCAGGCCCAGTTCCTCCCAATACGAGTTCGGAAGGGCCCGCTGCAGGATGGGTGAGCCCGCGATACGCCAGTAGCCGCGACTGCTCATCCCCCACTGCCAGGCCAGGTCGGCCCGGATCCCGAGGGTATGCAGATTCGCAACCCTGGTACGGGAGCGCTTCCATTCCTTCCAACGGATCTGGCGCATCCGACGACGAAACCATTCATCCAGATCCCTGAACTTGCGCGGGGTATCCGCCAGGCGGAAGTACCCCATCCAGCCCCGGACGTACTGGTTCAGCCGCGTGATGCGGAACTGCATGGACACACTCCACTTCCGAGACGTCAACATCCGGATGCGAGCTTTGGCTCGTTGCCACGCCTTCGGCGCGACCCGAATCTTGACCCCCGACGCGGTGAAGTAAAACCCGAACCCCAGCAACACAGCTGTCGTTGCCGAAGCGATCGAGGACTTCGTCCGGTTCACCTTCAACTTCAACCGCCGTTCCAGCAGCGCCGTACTCTGTTCGAGCACCCGCTCGGCCGCCCGCTTCGATTTCACGAAGACCCGGATATCGTCGGCATACCGGATAAACCGATGCCCACGCGCCCAGAACTCCTGATCGAAATCATCGAGCATGATGTTCGACAACAACGGCGACAAGGGCGACCCCTGCGGGGTTCCCTCGTTCACCGGCTGCCGCACACCGTCGGCCATAATCCCCGCCTCCAAGTAACGGCGGATCAGCTTCAGCAGCCGCTTATCGTTCACCTTCCGCGCAACCCGGGCCATCAGCACGTCATGGTTGACCCGATCAAAGAACGCATCCAGATCAACCTCGACCACCCACCGATACCCCTGCTCGATCACCAACCTGGCGACCTTCACAGCGTCATGGGCACTTTTACCCGGCCGGAACCCATAGGAGACCGGTACAAAACCCGGATCAAAGATCGGAGTCAGCACTTGCGCGATCGCCTGCTGGATCAACCGATCCAGCACCGTCGGCACCCCCAACTTCCGTTGCCCGCCATCAGGTTTGGGAATCATCACCTGACGCACCGGCATCGGACGGTACGTGCCCGCATCCAACGCCTCCCGCACCGCAGCCCAGTTGCTCCGGCACCAATCACGCAACTCCTGCGTGCTGACACCATCCACACCGGCCGCGCCGCGATTGCGTTCGACACGTCCCAACGCAACAGCCAGATTCGCAGGCGCAAACACCTGCACCCACAAATCCTGGCCGTCCCTGACGTCCTCCCCGACACCCACCGAGACACCACTACGCACAGACGACGGCACTTCCGGATTCACCGGTCCCTCCACTCCGTCTGCCCCGCCCACAGCGGGCTGGCTGCGATCATCGCGATCCCCACGAGAAATGCCGCTTCAAACCATCAATTCCCAACGTTCAGCCCTTCCCAGCCATCACGATCACATTCCCGCTGGTACTACGACCTCTGCTGACTTCTGCCCCATCAACACCACCCTCACGAACGATGTCGCTCCGACACCAACGCCGACGCACTGGAACAGATCTCCCCAGATAAGAACATTCACTTTCGTCCTACCGCCGCCGCATTTACACACCAGCCGTTTCGGTGGAACGGGCTTCACCATCTCATGCTGGCTCACCCCAACTGGCATGCCTTCTATGCGGTTCGTGTCCCTCGGTGCAGGACTTCGTCTCCGGCTTCCTTCCCACCCCACCTCACAGTGACGCAGTTGCCATCGACTCGGAGTTAAACCACCTTCACCTCCAGAGGACTCACACCTCCAAGCGAATGCCCATGCTGGGCGTACACGACGA
>NZ_VCMY01000088.1:0-2421 GCF_005924235.1 Mycobacterium sp. DBP42 | reverse complement strand
ATGACGACGGTGGCGTGGTGCAGGAGGCGGTCGAGGATGCTGACTGCGGTGGTCTGCTCAGGTAGGAAGCGACCCCATTGTTCGAACGGCCAGTGCGATCCGATGGCCAGGGAGCGGCGTTCGTAGGCGCCCGCGACGAGGCGGAACAGCAGTTGGGTGCCGGTGTCATCCAGGGGTGCGAAGCCCAGTTCGTCGAGGATGATGAGGTCGACGCGCAATAGTGATTCGATGATCTTGCCGACGGTGTTGTCGGCCAGCCCTCGGTAAAGGGTTTCGATGAGATCGGCAGCGGTGAAGTAGCGGACTTTGTGTCCGGCGTGGATTGCGGCGATCCCGAGCCCGATCAGGGTGTGCGATTTGCCGGTGCCAGCGGGTCCGATGATCGCCAGGTTCTGTTGAGTGCGAACCCATTCCAAGCTCGACAGATAGTCGAACACCTTCGGCTGTATCGACGATGCTGTGACATCGAAGGACTCCAAGGTCTTGGTGACCGGGAACCCGGCAGCCTTGAGGCGGTTGACGATGTTGGAGGCATCGCGGGCGGCGAGTTCTGTCTCGACGAGGGTGCGTAGCACTTCCTCGGGGGTCCAGCGTTGGGTTTTCGCGGTGAGCAGGACCTCGGGTGCCGTGCGCCGGATCGCGGCGAGTTTGAGCCGACGCAGCCCCGCATCGAGATCGGCCGCCAGTGCCGGTACAGACTGCGGTGGAACAGTTTTCGTCTTCGATTCTGTAGCGGAGGTTGTCATGGAGTCACCCCGCCTTCGGCGACCGGGCTGACTTTGTAGGCGTCCAGCGACCGGGTCGGGGCGATCGGCAGATCAAGGATCAACGCCTCGCCGGCCGGGCGTGGCTGCGGAGCGCCGGCCCCGGCGGCCAGGATGGAGCGCACATCGGCGGCGCGGAACCGTTTGAACGCCACCGCCCGGTTCAACGCCGCCACCAGGGCGTCGGTGCCGTGAGCGGCACCCAAGGCCAGCAGGACGTCCAGTTCCGCAGGCAACCGGCTGTTACCGATGGCCGCGGCCCCGATAAGGAATCTTTCGGCACTGTCGCCCAGTGCGCAGAACTGTTGCTCAGCAGCGGTTCTGGGTCGTGGTTCTCGGCTGGGTGACTGCCGTGGGCGTTCGTAATGCTCATCGAGAACCGAGGACGTTCCCGGCATCGCCAGGTCGTGTTCGGCCACCACCTCACCGGAGGACTGTTCGACGATGATCAGTTGCCCGTCGCGTTGAACCAAGATGACAGTGGCCCCGATCAGACGGGTCGGCACCGAGTAGCGGGCAGAGGCGAACCGCACACATGAGAGCCGATCCACCTTGCGGGTCACCGGCGGCGGATCGATCTGCAGACGCAGAGACGGCAACGGCCTCAACACCTCTCGCTCAGAGTGCAGGCGCTGCTCGGGAACCGCGCAGATCTCCGAATGCACCCGTGCGTTGACCTCGACACACCACTGACGCGCGGCGGCGTTGGCCTCGTGCACGCTCACCACCCGTCCGGCGATCTCGGCTTCGGTGAACAACGGGACGGCCAGATCACGCTGGGCGTAGCCCACCAGGTTCTCCACGATGCCTTTGGATTCGGGATCGGCGGCGTGGCAGAAGTCCGGCGCGAACCCGTAATGGGTGGCGAACCGGACGTAGTCCGGGGTGGGGATCACGAGGTTGGCGACCACCCCGGCTTTGAGGCAGCCCATCCGGTCGGCGAGCACCTTGTGCGGCACCCCACCGATCACGGCCAACGCTTCGGCGATCAACGCCATTGTGGTGGTGGCCTTCTCGTCGGTAGCGAACGCCGCGAAGCGCCACCGCGAATAGGCCAGCACCGCGCAGAACAGGTGCAGCCCACCCACGGTGGCCCAGTC
Source organism: Mycobacterium sp. DBP42 (assembly GCF_005924235.1). NCBI lineage: Bacteria > Bacillati > Actinomycetota > Actinomycetes > Mycobacteriales > Mycobacteriaceae > Mycobacterium > Mycobacterium sp. DBP42. The sequence continues at coordinate 557 of NZ_VCMY01000088.1, read as the reverse complement.
GATGACCAGATACTCACCCGGGGTCCACACCGCCGGGCGACGGCCCCGAAGATGGGTGTGGCGCCACTGCTTCTTCGCCTCGGCGACCAGGCGGCGGAAGTTACGGTCTGAGCCGCCGTAGCCGGCGGCCCGAGCGATCGGAAGCAGCCGTTTCGCCGAGATCCGCCCTTGTGACTTGGCCACCCGCGCTGCGACCAGCTCGGCGACAGGATCGTAGTTGCGGTCGCGCTGGGCGCGTGCCGGCGGTGACACACCGGCTTGATCGGCTTCGAACTTGTCCACCACCCGTTTCACGGTCTTGTGGGTGGTGCCGCACAGCTCGGCCGCGGCTCGATACGACCCGAGTTGTTGATAGGCAGAAATGATGTCCATACGGTCCCTCGCAGACTTCAATGGAACTCCCCGGTGGTGGCGATGAGTGGTTGGCACCTTCACCGTCACCACCGGGGCCCGCAGTTCCTGATCGACACGACGAACACGGGGTGGGGACTTTTATCTGGCCACCAGTGGGGACCTCCACTTGGCCACCAGTGGGGACTTTTTCATGGCCACGGACA
>NZ_VCMY01000087.1:0-2441 GCF_005924235.1 Mycobacterium sp. DBP42 | reverse complement strand
GTCTAGGTATCCAGCCCGCTGCGCCCCTAATGCCTCGTCTCATCAATGTCGAGCTAACGCAGAGCAGCCGTCCGGACGCGAGCAGTTGTCCGTCGCTGCCCCCAACGCGAGGAGTCGGACCCAGCATGCCAGGTCCACGTGTGGCGGATCTCAATCATGTTGTGCTTCAGCGTGGTTGCGATTGAGCGGGCGGTTTCTACCCGTCGCCCGATTCGTGGGGGGCGAGTAGTTCTTCGGGGTAGAAGTGGTGGTTGAGGGTGTCTTGGCCGGTGTTCATCAGGGGTGGTGGGTGCCAGTGGATGCGTCCGGTGTCGGGGTCGACGCTGGTGGTCCACCCGAGTCCGACCAGGCGGTTGTCGGGCCCGCAACTCAGTGCGAGGTCGGGGGCGTCGGTGTTGCCGCCGTGCTGCCAATCGGCTTTGGCGTGGTGGACCTGGCAGTGGTCGGCCGGGGCGGTGCAGCCGGGGCGGGTGCAGCCGCGGTCGCGGTTGTAGAGCAGCAGGCGTTGTGCTTTGGTGGCCAACCGTTTGGTGCGGGCCATGTAGAGCGGTTCGGCGGTGTAGTGGTCGTAGATGATCAGGTAGTGGAAGCTGTGCGATGCCAACCTGATGAGGTCTTTCATCGGCAGTCGGATACCCGAACCGGTGACCGCGATTCCGGCGCCGGATTCCAGCTCGGCCAAGGTCGTGGAGACCACCACGGTGACCGGCAGACCGCCATGCTGGCCGAGCCGTTTTGACATCAGCAGTTCGCGCAGTGCGACTTTGAGTGCGTCGTGGTTGCGCTGGGCCTGGGTTCGGGTGTCACGGTCGGCGGCGGCCTGCTGGGCTTGCTGCGCTTGAGCAGTGCCCTGCTCGTGAGAGGCCTGCCGCTCCTCGGAGGCGTCGAGTTCAGTCTCCTCATCAATGGGATCGGCAGGCTCGGAGTCGGTCACGTCAGGCCCGGGCACGCCGGCATCGGCATCGGGAGTCTCGGGTTCGGGGGTGCCGATCTGGTCGTCGAACGGGTTGGGTGAGGGATTGTGGACGGGTTCGGCATCGGCGGGATTGTTGATGCCGGGGGCACCCCATACGCCGGTGACGGCCATCAGATAGGACGCGGTCTCGGGGTCCAGCCAGCCGTCCACGTGCACCAGCCCGTCAGCATCCTGTTTGCCGATCCGTAGCCCGCGCAGGTGGGCCGCCACGTCGGGACTGTCGCCGTCCTGGTTGAGCAGATACAGCAGTTTGTCCGCGGCGGCTTTCAGAGTTTCGGGAGTATCGCGGATCGCCGCGGCCACCAAGTCGGATTCGATCTGAGCGATTTCCGCCGTGCTGACGTATTTTTCGGCCTTCGCAAGGGTGTTGCGGATGATCGTGATGTGTTCGGCGTTGATCGTGCCGTCCAGCAGCGCCTCGGCGCATGCAGGCAGTAGTGGCTCCAATACCTCGCCGCCGATGGCATATCGCGGCCCCAGCTCGGCGGCCGCGGCCACGCGGCGGGAGGCTTCCTTGCCGCTGATCCGCATCCGGGTGGCCAGCACGTCCTTCCAGGACTTGCCGCCGACCTCGTGCGGGGCGGCCTGAGCCATCAGGGCAGCTTGGATCCGGTGATCGATCATCGCCTCGACGCGGGCCTGCTGTTCGCGCGCGGACTGCAGCGCCAACAGTTCGGCGGTGTCGAACCCGGTGAAATCGACATCGGCCAGTGCCGCGGTGGCGGCGCGGTGGCCGGCCAGCGCGGTCTGAACCACGTCCCGGTCCCGCAACAATCCGACCATCACCATGTATCGAACACTAGTTCTATACGCCGACAGAAACCCGCGCGATGGGACTGAGGTGGCTAAAGTGACTAAAGTTTTTTCGGCGAGCCCAGGCGGGTCTGCCTGGGGCCTCGAAGCTTATTGGGGAGAGCGGTAGTACTCCCGCTCCGATACCCCGGCCAGCGGCGCCAGGTACACCCACGGGATGGTTCCGGCGAGCCGATTGAGGGTGGCGACGGCATCGTTGTAGTACTGCCGGGCGAACGCCAGCTTGTTCTCGGTGTCCGCCAGGCTCTCCTGCAGGTTCAGGAAGTTGTTCGACGAATTCAATTGCGGGTAGGACGATCCCAGCGCCATCACTCCGGTCAGCGCCGAGTCGAGATCATGTTCGGCCGCGCTGCGCCGCTGCACCGACGCTCCACCGGCCGCCGAGGTCAGCGCCGCCTGGGCGCTGCTGACCCGGCCGAGCACCGCCGTCTCGTGTGAGGCAAACGTCGCCACGGTCTGCACCAGCGCCGGTATCAGCGCGGCCCGGCGGGTCAGTTCGACATCGATGCCACTCAATGCCTCGGCGACGTGCACATCCGCCGCCCGCAGTTTGTTGTAGCCGACGACGAAACCCACCAGTACCGCGACCGCGAGGGCCAGCACCACGATCAACAGGAGTGTCACCACGAGCCGCCTCCTCCCCCTCCTCCAC
>NZ_VCMY01000086.1:0-3444 GCF_005924235.1 Mycobacterium sp. DBP42 | reverse complement strand
TGTGTGTTGATGTGCAATTTCTTTTGAAACTCATTTTTTGGTTTTTGTGTTGTAAGTGTTTAAGGGCGCATGGTGGATGCCTTGGCACTGGGAGCCGATGAAGGACGTTGGAGGCTGCGATATGCCTCGGGGAGCTGCCAACCGAGCGTTGATCCGAGGGTGTCCGAATGGGGAAACCCAGCACGAGTGATGTCGTGTTACCCGTCACTGAATACATAGGTGTCGGGAGGGAACGCGGGGAAGTGAAACATCTCAGTACCCGTAGGAAGAGAAAACAAAAGTGATTCCGTGAGTAGTGGCGAGCGAAAGCGGAGGATGGCTAAACCGTATGCATGTGATACCGGGTAGGGGTTGTGTGTGCGGGGTTGTGGGACCTGTTTTTCCAGTTCTATCCGACTGGAGGGTAGTGAGAAAATGTTGTGGTTAGCGGAAATGGTTTGGGATGACCTGCCGTAGACGGTGAGAGCCCGGTACGTGAAAACCTGACATCTACCTTGATGGTGTTCCCGAGTAGCAGCGGGCCCGTGAAATCTGCTGTGAATCTGCCGGGACCACCCGGTAAGCCTGAATACTTCCCAGTGACCGATAGCGGATTAGTACCGTGAGGGAATGGTGAAAAGTACCCCGGGAGGGGAGTGAAATAGTACCTGAAACCGTGCGCTTACAATCCGTCAGAGCCCTCGCTTTGCGTGGGGTGATGGCGTGCCTTTTGAAGAATGAGCCTGCGAGTCAGGGACATGTCGCGAGGTTAACCCGGGTGGGGTAGCCGCAGCGAAAGCGAGTCTGAATAGGGCGTATCCACACAACAGTGTGTGGTGTAGTGGTGTGTTCTGGACCCGAAGCGGAGTGATCTACCCATGGCCAGGGTGAAGCGCGGGTAAGACCGCGTGGAGGCCCGAACCCACTTAGGTTGAAGACTGAGGGGATGAGCTGTGGGTAGGGGTGAAAGGCCAATCAAACTCCGTGATAGCTGGTTCTCCCCGAAATGCATTTAGGTGCAGCGTCACATGTTTCTTGTTGGAGGTAGAGCTACTGGATGGCCGATGGGCCCCACAGGGTTACTGACGTCAGCCAAACTCCGAATGCCGACAAGTCCAAGAGTGTGGCAGTGAGACGGCGGGGGATAAGCTCCGTGCGTCGAGAGGGAAACAGCCCAGATCGCCGGCTAAGGCCCCTAAGCGTGTGCTAAGTGGAAAAGGATGTGCAGTCGCGAAGACAACCAGGAGGTTGGCTTAGAAGCAGCCACCCTTGAAAGAGTGCGTAATAGCTCACTGGTCAAGTGATTGTGCGCCGATAATGTAGCGGGGCTCAAGCACACCGCCGAAGCCGCGGCAGCCATTTATGGCTGGGTAGGGGAGCGTCCTGCATCCGGTGAAGCAGCAGAGTGATCTAGCTGTGGAGGGTGTGGGAGTGAGAATGCAGGCATGAGTAGCGAATAGGCAAGTGAGAACCTTGCCCGCCGAAAGACCAAGGGTTCCTGGGCCAGGCCAGTCCTCCCAGGGTGAGTCGGGACCTAAGGCGAGGCCGACAGGCGTAGTCGATGGACAACGGGTTGATATTCCCGTACCCGTGTATGTGCGTCCCTGATGAATCCATTGTGCTAACCATCCAAAACCACCGTGACCAATCCCTTCGGGGTGCGGCGTTGGTGGGGCTGCGTGGGACCCCGGTGGGTAGTAGTCAAGCGATGGGGTGACGCAGGAAGGTAGCCGTACCAGTCAGTGGTTGTACTGGGGTAAGCCGGTAGGGCGAAACGTAGGCAAATCCGCGTTTCATGTGCCTGAGAGGTGATGCATAGCCGTTTGAGGCGAATTCGGTGATCCTATGCTGCCAAGAAAAGCCTCTAGCGAGGACATACACGGCCCGTACCCCAAACCAACACAGGTGGTCAGGTAGAGAATACTAAGGCGTACGAGTGAACTATGGTTAAGGAACTCGGCAAAATGCCCCCGTAACTTCGGGAGAAGGGGGACCCCCATATCGTGAAGGCTCTTGCGGCCGGCAGCGGGAGGGGGTGGCACAAACCAGTGAGAAGCGACTGTTTACTAAAAACACAGGTCCGTGCGAAGTCGCAAGACGATGTATACGGACTGACGCCTGCCCGGTGCTGGAAGGTTAAGAGGACCTGTTAACCCTTCGGGGTGAAGCAGAGAATTTAAGCCCCAGTAAACGGCGGTGGTAACTATAACCATCCTAAGGTAGCGAAATTCCTTGTCGGGTAAGTTCCGACCTGCACGAATGGCGTAACGACTTCTCAACTGTCTCAACCATAGACTCGGCGAAATTGCACTACGAGTAAAGATGCTCGTTACGCGCGGCAGGACGAAAAGACCCCGGGACCTTCACTACAACTTGGTATTGGTGCTCGATACGGTTTGTGTAGGATAGGTGGGAGACTGTGAAATTCACACGCCAGTGTGGGTGGAGTCGTTGTTGAAATACCACTCTGATCGTATTGGGCCTCTAACCTCGGACCGTATATCCGGTTCAGGGACAGTGCCTGGTGGGTAGTTTAACTGGGGCGGTTGCCTCCTAAAATGTAACGGAGGCGCCCAAAGGTTCCCTCAACCTGGACGGCAATCAGGTGTTGAGTGTAAGTGCACAAGGGAGCTTGACTGCGAGACGTACATGTCGAGCAGGGACGAAAGTCGGGACTAGTGATCCGGCACCTCTGAGTGGAAGGGGTGTCGCTCAACGGATAAAAGGTACCCCGGGGATAACAGGCTGATCTTCCCCAAGAGTCCATATCGACGGGATGGTTTGGCACCTCGATGTCGGCTCGTCGCATCCTGGGGCTGGAGCAGGTCCCAAGGGTTGGGCTGTTCGCCCATTAAAGCGGCACGCGAGCTGGGTTTAGAACGTCGTGAGACAGTTCGGTCTCTATCCGCCGCGCGCGTCAGAAGCTTGAGGAAATCTGTCCCTAGTACGAGAGGACCGGGACGGACGAACCTCTGGTACACCAGTTGTTCCACCAGGAGCACCGCTGGATAGCCACGTTCGGACAGGATAACCGCTGAAAGCATCTAAGCGGGAAACCCCCTCCAAGACCAGGCTTCTCACCCTTTTAGAGGGATAAGGCCCCCCGCAGACCACGGGATTGATAGACCAGACCTAGAAGCCCAGCAATGGGTGCAGGGAACTGGCACTAACCGGCCGAAAACTTACAACAACCAACAAACACCACCATGTTTGAGTTACGTAAGACGCACATCCTGACCTCGCAACCACATCCATAAACACCCACACACTTGTGTGTCGGCGTGCCACCGCACCCCACCACCAAAACACAAGATGTACACCCAGAAACGGGTGAATAAAGTTACGGCGGTCCATAGCGGCAGGGAAACGCCCGGTCCCATCCCGAACCCGGAAGCTAAGCCTGCCAGCGCCGATGATACTACCCACACGGGTGGAAAAGTAGGACACCGCCGAACACAAATTAAG
>NZ_VCMY01000085.1:0-3806 GCF_005924235.1 Mycobacterium sp. DBP42 | reverse complement strand
CCCCCATGTGGCCCGCCCCGTACAACGTACGGCGCTGCGGCGAGACCAAATGGCTCGATCCCGCACCACCGCAACCAGACTGCCCAACCTGCCATCTGACCACACCATGACACCCATGAGCGCCGACAATGAAGGGGCAACGCCTATGACCCATAGCGGGGACTCAACCAGTGTCGGGGCACAGAACAGGTTCGACCTCGCTGAGGCGTTCCGCGCCCGCCAGCAACAACTCGAAAGCGACCTCGGATTCGGGCGCACAGTGCTCGCGCACCCCGGAACACTCGGCGACGCAACAGAACTGGACTGGCGCGGCATGCTCGCCGACTTCCTCCCCCGCCGATACGGCGTCGCGAAAGCGTTCGTCATCGACGTAGACGGCGCCATGAGCGAGCAGCTAGACATCGTCGTGCACGACCGGCACTACTCGCCGCTTCTGTTCGAGGTCGGTGGTGCTCACTTCATCCCCGCCGAAAGCGTGTACGCAGTGTTCGAAATCAAACAATCGCTCAACAAGTCCCACATCGCATACGCCGGCGACAAGATCGCCTCAGTGCGGCGCCTGCGCAGAACGACCGTCGCATTCGAAACAGCAACCGGCGTCGCCCCTGCCCAGAAACCCAAAAGGATCCTCGGCGGCCTACTGGCACTCGACAGCGCATGGAACCCCCCGCTGGGCCGCCCTCTGCGGGAAGCACTGGAAGCACGCACCGCCGATCAAGCCATAGACTTCGGATGCGCCTTGCGCGCAGGAACATTCGAAGCACCCGCCCCGACCGACGGCGCCGAGTTTTGGACCAGTAACGATCCGACAACGAGTCTCATCTTCTTCACACTGCGGCTGCTCAAACGCCTCCAGGCAATGGCGACGGTGCCAGCCATGGACTTCGCCGCCTACATCGAGTCTGCTCAACGCGCGAGCGACAGCGATTGACCCACACAACCATGTCTACGGGAATACAACGGTCGCCTACACCTGCGCGATGTGGATGATCCGCGAAGGGCACCAGACCCGGCGTGAAGCGGGGTCCACAACGACCGAACTGCTCTTACGTTCCCTGGGAATCGATCCCGCAGAAGCACAACAGATCAGCACTTGCGAGTTGCCGACACTCCCGGCGTGAACCCCACGACGTCCGGATTGCTTCCACCTGCCTTCCGACCGGCAGCTTCGCGCAACGTTGGGCACGACATCTTGGCCGCGCATCGAACTGCATTGAACTGCGCCGCAAAATGCCGGCGCAGAACAAGAACAAGGTCGGCTTGCCCGATTGAAGCGGTCCCCGATTTGTGATTTTATCCGGAAGGTGGGAAAGAAACGGGCTCGGCGTCCAACCCAAATTCGAACAGCGTCTGATGATGGGCCACACTTCCGGTCCTCTCGCCATGGTGCGCACAACGTTGCCGGGGTAAACACCCAAGCCTGGATCGCGTGTGCTGCGCTCGCTGGTGCATTCCCACTTGGACCATGCGCGGAGGTGATTCCTGAAGGCGACGAAGATCTTGATGTCCTAGACCCGAACGGAACGATCCTGTGGCATGTGCAGGTGAAGCATCGAACAGCAGGGCTAACGACAGATGAGGTCTGCGACGCGCTTGCCCACTTGGTTACCGCTCGCCGGCCAGGACACGACAGTAGGTTAGCGCTTCTCTCCACAGGACCATTCCCAAACGCTGCCCCCGACACCGGGTGGGATACCAGCATCATGGAATTGGCATCCGTGACTCCCGGCTCATTTCAACGGATCGAAGACGCGATCGCGAGTCGGACCCGGATATCAGTCGATGAGATACGAAATCTTCTGCGCCGAACGTATCTGGTGCGGACTGACCTTCGCGGGGATCTTATCCGCAAGGCGCTAATATCCCACTTTCAAGTGCCAATACAGGTGGGAGATTTGTTCGCGTGCGCATTATTTGAACAAGTCCAACGGGCCTCGCAGCTGAACGCATCGTTGACATGGGAAAATGCTGCCACGGTGTCACTGTCGGATGGAAACGCGCTATGCCTTCGCTTACGGCAGTGGTTTGCAGAAGCACTAACAGATACCGAGAGACGCGGAATCGTAACACCGCTACCCGAAGAGTCAGCAGCTGGACCACGCAGTGAGTATTTGACCGGCGTTGCGGCACAGCCAGAGCACATCTTTGCAGGGTACGCGGTATCTAGACGCGACTTGGAGGCCTCTGTCCTCGATATCGTACGAACACGTGGAGCGGTGCTCATTACTGGCCCATCCGGTTCCGGCAAGTCAACGATTTTATGGAAGACCGGGTATCGGCTTACTGGATATCGCCGACTTCGAATTACACCGAACTCCACAGAGGATGCTACTCGGATCTTTGCATTAGTGGAATTGCTCCGCCCCTCGGAATCCTATCCGCTTCTGTTGCTATTCGATGGCGTTGACAGCCTTACTTTCGAGTGCTGGCTCCGACTATCGAGGATGTGCAGCGCAAAGAGTGGCGTTCACCTGGTGGGTACAATTCGAGAAGAAGCGTACAGGCCCGAATTAACGACGAATGGCGCTATTTCGGTTCCGATTCCAGCGCTAAACCCACAAGAAGTAGCGGAACTATCCGCGGCGCTGAGCCGCCAAAAATTAGTCAGCTCCCCCGACAGCATCGACTGGGATATAGTTGCGAGGGAGTCTGCTGGGCTCATGCTTGAGTTTATGCACCTTGCAACAACCAGCCGCCGCCTTTCAGACGTTCTCACTGATCAGGCCCACCAACTATTGGAATCTCGGGACGATGCGCTGGTCAATGTTGCCCGCTTGATATCAGCGGCTGACAGCTGTGGACTTTCGCTTCGTCCGAACCAGCTCGCCGGATGCGGAACAGCACTCGCTGTCGATGCGGCGATCGACCGACTTCGCCGAGAACACCTCGTTCTCGATGATCGAAGTGGCGCGTTGCGCGGACTTCATCCTGTTCGGTCTAGACATTTCTTCATGGCATTGCATAGATATATTCCTTCAAAAGGCGATACCATCGCCAACCTCATCGAAACGCTGGACGGCGATCAGGAAATTCATTCTGTTTTGCGGCACGTCCCTTCCCTAGTCTCTTCAACCGACCTCGCCCCGATCGAAAAAATGCTTGGGCATCGTATCGAGAAGTCGGGCGTCGATGAATCATGGACAGAATCGTTGTTACACCTCGAAGCCGAGATCAGTGCCAGAGATATCAAGCAGCAGCATCCTGATGTCGACGTAAACCTCCTCGCATCCGCGGCCTTGCGAGACATTGCCGGCCTAGACATCGCAACTAGACATCTAACACCTTCACTGTGGGGCCACACCAAGTTTGAGTCCGAGTCTATAACACGCGAATACGTCCAGGTGGAGAAATTAAAGGCGTTCAGCGAGCAGCTGACCTTTCGGCCGATTCGCAAAAACGTGCTCGATACCATCTCACGCCGAGCCTGGCTGACCAAATTACCGTACATTGGCTCCGACTCGGCTGAACGAATGCTAGCCCACCTTGCCAAGACTGACACACTTGAGAACTGCGCAGTACAAGTGGCCACACACTTCGCAAGCACCGCCAGATCGATGTCCGGCGATTGTGCTGCGGTTAATGCCATGGGGGCCTTAGTGGTGACCGGGAAGTGGGGACACCGAGGCGTCGCAGAAGTACTAGGCGACGCATCTGAACGCGTTGCCTGGGCCGCCTCTAGCCCGGATTTTGCGTGGAAATGGGCGTGGGCTTGGTCTGATGTCGAGTTGTGTTGCTGGGGAGTAGTTTTCGGGTGTAGGCGTGGGTGGATTGTCCTGTTTCGCCAGGTGGTGCGGGCTTTCCCGGGG
>NZ_VCMY01000084.1:0-4078 GCF_005924235.1 Mycobacterium sp. DBP42 | reverse complement strand
CGGCCGGCCACACCGGCGCAGGCTCCCAGGCCCCGACGCAGGCGGCACTGGGGACGTCGGGTGTTGTCGATGGTCGTGGTTCTCGTAGTGGCGGCCGTGCTGGCGATGATCGGCGGTGGGCTGTGGATCGACTCGTCGCTGCACCGCATTCCGGCCCTGGCCGACTACCCCGAGCGTCCCGCCGCCGCGAAGGGCACCACCTGGCTCTTGGTGGGCTCCGACAGTCGCCAGCACCTCAGCCCCGAGCAGCAGTCCGACCTGGCCACCGGCGGTGACATCGGCACCGGGCGCACCGACACGATCCTGTTGGTGCACATCCCCGGGATCGGCGCGGGTACACCGGCCACGATGGTCTCGATCCCCCGGGATTCCTATCTGCCGATTCCCGGCTACGGCGAGGACAAGGTCAACGCGGCGTTCTCGCTGGGCGGGGCACCCCTGCTGGCACAGACCGTCGAGCAAGCCACCGGCCTGCACCTCGACCACTACGCCGAGATCGGGTTCGACGGCTTCGCCGCAATGGTCGACGCCGTCGGCGGGGTGACGATGTGCCCGGCCGAGCCGATCAGCGATCCGCTGGCCGGGATCGAGCTACCGGCCGGCTGCCAGGAACTCGACGGCCGCAGTGCGCTCGGCTACGTCCGTACCCGCGCCACGCCGCGCGCCGACCTGGATCGCATGATCCACCAGCGGGCGTTCATGTCCGCCCTGCTGCACCGGGCCACCAGCCCGGAGGTGCTGTTCAACCCCTTGCGGTGGCAGCCGATGGCCGAAGCCGCCACCAACTCGGTGGCCGTCGACGAGAACGCACATGTCTGGGACCTGGGCCGGCTGGCCTGGGCGATGCACGGTGACGACATGGTCACCACCACGGTGCCGATCGGGGAGTTCACCGGCAGCGACTCGGGTGCGGTGGTGGTGTGGGACAGCGACGCGGCGGGGCGCCTGTTCAACGCGCTGGCCGACGATGCGCCGGTGCCCGACGACGTCATCGAAAAGCCCCAACCTTAAGCAAGGCAACGCTAAATTCGGGATCAGCAAATTCTCAAGAGCAAATGTTATGCACGCCACAACGGCCGCGGTCAACTAAGGTAAAGCTGACCTCAATGAGGTCTACCTTCGATGACAATCCGCGTTGACCTGCTATACCCTCGGCGATCATGACGACGACCAGTGAACTCGACACGAAATTCCACGCTCTTATCTCCGATCAGATTCGCAGCGAGTTCACCGCGTCACAGCAATACATCGCAATTGCGGTTTATTTTGACGGTGCCGACCTCCCGCAGCTCGCCAAGCACTTCTATGCGCAGGCGGTCGAGGAGCGCAACCACGCCATGATGCTGGTCCAGTACCTGCTCGATCGCGATATCGACGTCGAGATCCCCGGTGTCGATGCGGTGTGCAACCGCTTCGATGCTCCCCGTGACGCGCTCGCGCTGGCCCTGAGCCAGGAGCGCACCGTCACCGAGCAGATCAGCCGGCTGGCGAGCGTGGCCCGCGAAGAAGGCGACTACCTCGGCGAACAGTTCATGCAGTGGTTCCTCAAGGAGCAGATCGAAGAGGTCTCGTCGATGGCGACACTGGTGCGCATCGCCGATCGCGCCGGTGCCAACCTGTTCCACATCGAGGACTTCGTGGCCCGTGAACTCGCCGGCGCCACTGCCGTGGACCCGGGCGCACCCAAGGCCGCGGGCGGAAACCTCTAGCGCTCCCGGCCGTCAGTCCCGGCCCGCACCGGTCAGGCCGTTCTGCAGCCAACTCTTGGTGCGGCCGGGATGATTGGTGGCCACCCAACCGACACCGATATCCCGGCAGAACTGGACGTCCTCGTAATGGTCGACGGTCCAGCAGTACAGCGCCCGCCCCTGCGCGGCGGCCCGGTCGACCAGTTCCGGATGCTCACGCAGGGTCGCGATCGACGGACCCACCGCGGTGGCGCCGACGGTTGTCGCGGCGCTTCCGCCCAGGTATCGCGACGTCTCCCCGAGCAGCACGGTGGGCAGCATCGGTGCGGCCCGGCGGATCCGCCACACGGCCGCCGCCGAGAAGGACATCACCACCGCGCGGGACAGATCGGCCGAGGCCGGCGCGGCGATCCCGTAGCGGTGCAGAAGCGCCAGCACCTTGTTCTCGACCAGCGCGCCGTAGCGCACGGGATGTTTGGTCTCGATGAACAGCTTGACCGGGCGGTTCCAGTCCAGCACCAACGAGACGAGCTCGTCGAGGGTCAGCAGCCCGTCGGATCGCCCACCCGCATGCCATGACCCGTAGTCCAGCCGGCGCAGCTCGGCCAGTGTCATCTCACTGACCAGCCCGGTGCCGGTCGAAGTGCGGTCCACCCGGCGGTCGTGCACACAGACCAGATGCCCGTCGCGGGTCAGCCGCACGTCGCATTCCACGCCGTCGGCACCCTCACTCAGCGCCAGGTCGTACGCGGCCAGTGTGTGCTCGGGCTTGTCGGCGGACGCTCCGCGGTGGGCCACCACGAACGGGTGCCCAGGTCCCGGGGTCGCCTGCCCGGCGGCTCCGCCGTCGCCCGTTTCCATAGGGCCTATGCTGCCGGGTTCTGCCCTTGGGGCTCAACCGGAACGGCGGATTCAGCCGAATCCTCACGATTCTGCGAAGGCTCGGCCGCCTCGGCTGCGGGTGCCTCTTGCTCGACCACCACCCAGCGCCGGATGCCGCGCTGCGCCGTCGTGCCCGTACCGCTGCCGCCTTCGAAACCGGTGAACACCTTCGCCGTCAGCAGAAAGGCGGCCATCGCCAGCAGGTACCCGACGATCGTGGTCACCGTGTTGTCGGCGATGTTCTGGGCGGTGTCGTCGAAGAACGTCACGTACACGGTGCTCACCACCGACCACGCCGCGACGACGGCACTGAGCACCCACACGATCCACCAGACCACGATCGATCGCCGCAGGTGAGAGAGGCGGCCTTCCAGCGCGGCCAGCTCCCACACGAACACCGGCGCCATCACGAGGTTTACCCCGGGCACCAGACAGCAGACCCACAATGTCGTGGTGCTGCGCGGATCCACCTCGCCGTGTGCGGCGTATCCGGCGGCCCGACGCGCAATCAGCCAGCGCACGAGTACCACCACGGTCATGACTACGCCGACGAGCGCGACGACACTGGCCAGCAAGCCGATCACCACGCCGCCGATCGCGATCAACGGGTGTAGCAGCACGCTGCGGTTGATCAGCAGCAGCGCGTACCGGATCAGGTGAGCGAAGGCGGCGACGCCCAGAAGCACCATGGCCGCGACGAGCATGAGGCGCACGGCACCGACGCCGGAGTCTTCGGCGGTTTTCTGCGGTGGTTCCTCGAGATCGAACTGCTGGTGCAGCCCCCAGCTCGGGATCGCCCGGTAATGCGGTGTGGGTCCGAGCGGGCGCCGGCGGCGCCGCTGATATGGCGGGGCTCCGGGACGGAGCGCGACCCAGCGATAACCGGGAGCGAGTTGGGGCGTGCGTTGCGCCGTTGCCGACGGCGCCTGCGCGGCAGACGTGGGCGATTGGGCAGGCGGTCCCCACTGGCTCTGCGGCACCGACGACGCAGCGGGGGCCAACAACGAGCCCCCGCATCGGGGGCACCACGACCGCTGCCGGTCACGCACGTTCCAGCGCGTCCCGCACTGCGAACACACCTGGATCATCCGACCAGCCTAGCCACGATCCCCTGACACGTCCGGCCCGGTCAGACGCTGCCCGCGCCGCCGGCGTCGGTGATGACCGGACGTCCGGCTCCGGCCCAGGCCAGCATTCCGCCTTCGACGTTGACCGGGGTGTAGCCGTTCCGGGCCAAGTAGTTGGCCACCCGCAGGGACCGACCGCCGGCATGGCAGATCACGTAGAGCTCGGCGTCCGGATCGATCTCGGCGATCCGGGCCGGGACATCGCCCATCGGGATGTGCTGCGCCCCGGCGGCGTGGCCGCGCTGCCATTCGTCGTCCTCGCGGACGTCGAGCAGTACCACCGACCCTCCGAACGTGGTGGGAACCGCAGTGATATCGACCTGCCCGACTTCCACATCGTCCATGCCCCAATGCTCGCATGCCCCCGGCGCCCACCGCACC
>NZ_VCMY01000083.1:0-4267 GCF_005924235.1 Mycobacterium sp. DBP42 | reverse complement strand
GCCCCGGCCCCCGAGCAGGCTCCGCCACCGGTTCCCGACGGCGGACCGCCGCCTCCCGGGCCGCCGCCGGGCGAGCCGGTGCCCGTACCACCGGGGCCGTAACCCGTGCCGGTGCGGATGAGCTCGCAGCGGTTCGACGAGTTGGTATCCGACGCCCTCGACCTGATCCCGCCGCGATTGGCTGCCGCGATCGACAACGTCGTGATCCTGGTCGAGGATCGCGATCCCGACGAGCCCGAGATCCTCGGCCTGTACCGGGGAGTCGCGCTGACCGAGCGGGATTCCTGGTACGCCGGGTCGTTGCCGGACACCATCACGATCTACCGCGAGGCCCTGCTCGATTTCTGTGACAGCGAGTCCGCCGTGGTCGACGAGGTGGCGATCACGGTGATCCACGAGATCGCGCACCATTTCGGGATCGACGACGAGCGGCTCCACGAATTGGGTTGGGGCTAGGGCCCGACAGACCCGCGCGGCAACCACGTTTTGTCGGCCCGCAGTGCTATCAACGGGCTATGACCATCCAGTGCCGGGAGTGCGCAGCCGGTCTGGAGCATTGCCACGGCACCGTGATACATCACGTCCGGTACCGCATGGAGTGCACCGACCCCGGCTGCACCACACCGGAAATAGCGCATACCTTCAGCATCGACTGTGAGGCGGTGGGCTGTACGTGTGCCGACGAGAGCGTGCTCTCGATCCGGCACGCCTAGCCCATCGGGTCGGTTTCGGACGTCACCGCGTCCGCGACGGGGGTGGCATCGGGCTCCGGATAGAACGGCGGTGTCACCGACGCCCACTGCACGCAGCTCCAGCGCCCGTCGGTGACCGGCGCCAGCACAATCGATTCGGTGTTGGCCAGATGATGGTCGAGGGCGAAGGTGCCGTCGACGCCGGCCAGCACCGCGGCCACCAATCGGATCGCCGCGCCGTGGCTCACCAGCACGATGTCGCTCTTGAACTCGTGGTCGTCGAGATAGCGCAGCCGCAGTTCGGTCAGTACGGGCACGTACCTGCCGAGGACGGCCTCGGCGCTCTCACCGCCCGGCATCGGCACATCCAGTTCACCGCGATGCCAGCGTTCGTAGATCCGGTTGAACTCGGCAACCGCGCCGTCGTCGCTGCGGTCTTCCAGCTCACCGACCTGAACTTCGTGGACGCCTTCGAATTCGAATGGCACCAGGCCGGTTTCGGTACCGATACCGGCAGCTGTCTGCGCTGCCCGTCGCGCCACCGAGTGAGCCAGGATCGACGGACGCTGACCGAGTGTTCCGGCGAACCGGCGCGCCTGGTCGTGACCGAGGTCGGTCAATTCGGCACCGGGCGGGCGGGTGTCCAGACGCCGTGCCACGTTGCCGTGGGACTGGCCGTGACGGACGAGTATCAGCCGTCCGCTCATGAGCCCCCCGTCCCGTCACGCAAACCCGTCAACCAACGTGTGGCCTCGTCCAGACGCGGCGGGGGCGCGCCCGCGCTCGCTCCGGTCGGCCAAGAACCCAGATATCGCACATCGGTACAACGTCGATGCAGCGCTTTGAGTGCCTCGGCCACTGAATCGTCATCGATGTGCCCCACGCAGTCGAGGAAGAACATGTATGTGCCCAGCCCGGTTCTGGTGGGGCGGCTTTCGATCCGGGTGAGGTCGATGTCGCGGATCGAGAATTCCGTCATCGCGGTGACCAGCGCGCCCGGGGTGTTGTCCAGGCGCAGCACCACCGAGGTGCGGTCGGCGCCGGTGGCCGGCGGCGGCACGCCGGGCAGGCCGACGAGGACGAACCGGGTTCGGGCGTTGGCCTCGTCGACGACGTCGGCCGCCAGGGTGTCGAGTCCGTAGCGCTCGGCGGCCAGCCGCGTGCTCACCCCGGCATCGGCGTGGCCATCGGCGACCTCCTGGGCGGCCGCGGCGTTGGAGGTGGCCGGCACGATCGCGGCGCCGGGCAGGTTGGCGGCCAGCCATTGACGCACCTGGGCGAGCGCGACCGGGAAGGCGGCCACCGTCTGCACCGGCCCGCTGTGCCCGGCCCGGGTGACGATGGCGAACGCCACGTCGAGGATCAGCTCGGCGTAGATCTGCAGTGGCTTGCCGACGGCCAGGCTGTCCAGGGTGGGCAGCACCGAGCCCTCGATCGAATTCTCGATCGGCACACACGCGTAGTCGGCCCTGCCGTCCCGGACCGCTGCCAGCGCACCCGGGGTGCTGTCGGTCAGTACCGCGGTGAAGCCGGCCTTCGCATCATTGGCCGCCGCCTGCACGCCGGGCACCATTTCCCGCGTCACCATCTGCAATAACGCCACTTCAGTAAAGGTTCCCTCGGGTCCGAGGTAGGCGATGCGCGGCACATCCCAACCCTATCGGGTCGAGGCTGCGCGATCGGTTGATGACGATGCCACCGGTGTTTCACGGGAGGCCTTGCCGGTATCGCCGACCACAGTTAAGTTAGGCTTACCTCACTTCATTACCTCACCCACGAAGGCGGCGAGATGGCCATTGCGACACCGACGACAGCCGAGCGGATCCGCAGCGCATGCGCACGAGGCGGCGGAGCGATGGTCGCGGTCGAGGGCATCGAACCGGTCGCCTCACCCGTCCATCACCTGCTCGATGACGGCTCCTTCGCGATCACCGTCCCCGAGACGAGCCCGCTGGCCGGCATGGCGATGTCGGCAGGCTCGGCCGGCGTCCAGGCCGTGCTGGAGATGACCGACTATGCCCCGCTGCCGCTACGCGAACCGGTGCGTTCCCTGGTGTGGATCCGTGGCCGCCTCCAGCACGTACCGTCCGCAGAGGTCGCGGCCATGCTGGATCTGGTCGCAACCGAGAACCCGAACCCGGCTCTGCTGCAGGTGAATTCCAGCGCCGCCGCGGACGGGGAGAACGACGACGACAACTACACACTGATGCGCCTGGAGATCGAGTCGGTGGTGGTGGCCGATTCCACCGGCGCCGAAGCGGTGGGCCTGGGCGCGCTGTTGCAGGCCCGCCCCGATCCGTTCTGCGCGATGGAATCCGGATGGCTGCAGCACATGGAGTCCTCACACCGCGATGTGGTGGAGCGCCTGGCCACCCGGCTGCCGATGACGCTGCGCCAGGGCCGGGTCCGGCCGCTGGGCCTGGACCGGTACGGCGTGCAGCTGCGAGTGGAAAACGAACACGGCGACCATGACGTGCGGTTGCCGTTCCCGAAGCCGGTCGACGACGTCACCGGGCTGAGCCAGGCCATCCGCGTCCTGATGGGCTGCCCGTTCCTCAACGGCCTGCGGGCGCGCCGAATCTGACCCGCACCATCGGCCCCGAGGCTGCGGCGCCGCTACCGTTGCTCCGGTGACCGCGCCCCAGGAGCACCGCGAGCCCCAGCGTCGCACGCTCAAGATCGAGATCGCCGTCGTGCTGGCGGTGACGTTCGGGCTCAGCGCCTACACCGCGGGGCTGCGGCTTGTCGAAGCCGTACTGCTCGGCCTGTCCGGCCAAACCGTCGCGCTCAATCCCAAACGCTCCCAGTTCGACCTGATCGACCTCGGCCTGCACCTGGCGGTGGTACTGCAGCTGCTGGCCTGGGGCGCGCTGGCGCTGTACCTGTTGTGGCGCAGCGGTTTCGGACCGCGCGCTATCGGGCTGTCGCGTCCGCAGTGGCGCGCCGACGGCCTGGGTGGCCTGGGCCTGGCGTTGCTCATCGGGCTGCCCGGCCTGGGCTTCTACGTACTGGCCCGCGTTCTGGGCCTGAGCGCCGACGTCGAGCCCGCCGAGCTGTACGACACGTGGTGGCGCATCCCGATGCTGCTCGGCGTGGCGTTCGCCAACGGCTGGGCCGAGGAGATCATCGTGGTGGGGTTCCTGCTGACCCGGCTGCGCCAGCTGGATGTGAGCCCCGGGCGGGCACTCGTCCTGTCAAGCCTGTTGCGCGGCGCGTATCACCTCTACCAGGGCTACAGCGCCGGGCTCGGGAATCTGGTGATGGGCTTGGTGTTCGGCTATGCCTGGCAGCGCACCGGGCGGTTGTGGCCGCTGATCATCGCCCACACCTTGATCGACGCGGTGGCGTTTGTCGGCTACGCGCTGGTTGCAGATCATCTGAGCTGGCTGCGATAGCGCGTCCAGCACGTACATTTCTGCTGTGGACGACTTCACCGCCTCAGGGCGACCTCCCGACCCGCGCTCGCGGCGTCCGGGACCGCGCCGCCGTGACGCCGAGCCGTCCCAGGTCATCCGCCGGGACCCGAATTACCGCCCGGCCTGGCCGCCGAATCCGCCCACCCCGCCGCGTACCCC
>NZ_VCMY01000082.1:0-4486 GCF_005924235.1 Mycobacterium sp. DBP42 | reverse complement strand
GAGGCCGAACGCGCCGGAACCTACCAGCACTGGCTGCATCACTACAATCACCACCGACCCCACACCGGCATCGGCGGAATGACACCAATCGAGCGCCTACGCGTTCACAACCTACCCGTGAAGAACAACTAGCCGGTGTACGTCTCCGGGTCCGGGCGGTACCGGGTGCCGTCGTCCAGGCCGTTGAGCGCGGCCATCTGGTCGTCGGTGAGCTCGAAGTCGAACACCTCGAGGTTGGCCGCCAGGTGCTCCGGCGACCTCGACCGGGTGATGACCGAGTTGCCCAGCTGCAGGCTCCACTTGATCAGCACCTGCGCCGGGGTCTTGCCGTGCGCCTGGGCCACCGAGACGACGGTCTCGTTGTCCAGCAGCCGGCCCACGCCCAGCGGGCTGTACGCCTGGGTGACGATCCCGTAGCCCTTGTTCACCTCGCGCAGGTGCGCCTGGTTGAGCAGCGGGTGCAGCTCGATCTGGTTGACCGCGGGGGTGAAGAACGACAGGTCGATGACGTTCGACAGGTGCTCCTCGTGGAAGTTGGACACCCCGATGGACTTGGCGTCGCCGAGCTCCTTGTTCTTCATCAGCCCGCCCCAGCTGTCGATGTACTTGCCCTGCTCACCGGCGGGCCAGTGGATCAGGTACAGGTCGACGTAGCCGAGACCGAGTTCCTCGACACTCTTGCGGCAGGCGTCCTGCGCACTCTTGAAACCCTGGTCGCGGACGTCGAGCTTGCTGGTGACGAAGATCTCCTCGCGGGGCACCCCGGACTTGCGTACCGCGCGGCCGACGGCGGCCTCGTTGCCGTACGCGGCGGCGGTGTCGATCAGTCGGTAACCGGCCGACAGCGCCGCCAGCACCGCCTGCTCGGCGTCGGCCTCGGACAGCTCGCCGACGCCGATGCCGAGCACCGGCATGGTGTTGTCGTCGTTGAGCGTGACCGTCGGAATGGACGAGGAGGTCATGTCACCTACCCTGTGAACTCGAAATTTCTCGGGTCGGGACCCAGGCGAGTGCCATCGCCGAGCGACGAGATCGACGCCATGTCCTGCTCGCTCAACTCGAAGTCGAACACGTCGAAGTTGCTCACAATCCGCTCGGGGGTCACCGATTTCGGGATGACTATATTGCCGAGTTGGATATGCCACCTAATCAGTACCTGCGCCGGGGTGCGTCCGTGCGCCTCCGCGACTGAGGTGACGGTCGGATTCGCCAGCAGCGATCCCTGCCCCAGCGGGCTCCACGCCTCGGTGGCGATGCCCAGTTCGGCGTGTACCTCACGCAGCTCCTGCTGCTGAAGCAGCGGGTGCAGCTCGATCTGGTTGACGGCGGGCACGACGCCGGTGGCGTCGATCAGCGTGCGCAGGTGTTCGGGCTCGAAGTTGCTCACCCCGATCGAGCGGATCCGGCCCTGGTCACGCAGGTAGGCGAACGCCTTGAAGGTGTCGACGTACTTGTTGGTCTTCGGCATCGGCCAGTGCACCAGATACAGATCGAGATACTCCAGGCCCAGCCGCTCCATGCTCTTGTCGAACGCGGCCAGCGTGCTATCATAACCCTGGTCGGCGTTCCACAGCTTGGTCGTGATGTAGACGTCCTCGCGGCGCAGACCCGACTTGGCCAGCGCCTGCCCGACCTCGCGTTCGTTCTGGTAGGCGGCGGCGGTGTCGATGTGCCGGTAGCCCGCCTCCAGCGCCGTGGCAACCGCGCGCTCGGTGGCCTCCGGCGGCGTCTGCCAAACTCCGAGTCCAACCTGGGGGATCGCATTACCGTCATTCAGCGTGATCAAGGGAGATGCCATGACTGCGAGTCTGCCAGCTGACGGCGCGTACAGCCCGGGACGCAAGGAGGCGCTCGTCACCGCGATGGCGGGTGTCACCCTGCGCGCGTTGCCGCGCATCCCCGACCCGGTGAAACGCCTGCTGCTGGCGGGCCGCACGGTGACGGTGGACGGCAACACCCTCGACACCACGGTGCAGCTGATGCTCGCCGGGCAGAAGCTGGTCGGGATCGACGGTGGCACCAACAACGTGGCGGCGGCGCGGGCGCAGCTGCGCGACCTGTCCGGCGGGTTCCGGCAGGCGATCCCGGTGGCCGCGGTGAGAGATCTCACCGTGACCGGCGGGGACGGTGAGATCCCGGCCCGCCACTACGTTCCGCCCACATCCACCGCCGACACGGCCGCCCCGCTGCTGGTGTTCTTCCACGGCGGCGGCTTCGTGATCGGCGACCTCGACAGCCACGACGACCTGTGCCGGCTGATCTGCCGCGACGCCGGGGTGCACGTGCTGTCGGTCGACTACCGGCTGGCCCCCGAGCACAAGGCGCCCGCCGCCGCCGACGACGGGTTCGCCGCCTACCGCTGGGCGCGCGAGCACGCCGCCGAACTCGGTGCCGACCCGGACCGCGTCGCGGTCGGCGGGGACAGCGCCGGCGGCAACATCGCCGCCGTCGTCGCCCAGCGCGCCCGCGCCGAAGGAGTGCCGCAACCGGCGCTGCAACTGCTCATCTACCCGTGGACCAACCCCAGCGGCGAGACCCGGTCGCAGACCCTGTTCGCCTCCGGCTACTTCCTGACGAAGGCCGACATCGAGTGGTTCGCCGACAAGTACGTCACCGGTGCGTCGGTGCAGATCACCGATCCGGTCGTGTCACCGCTGCTGGCCGACGACCTGTCCGGGCTCGCGCCTGCACTGGTGCTGACCGGCGGCTTCGACCCACTGCGCGACGAGGGCGTGGCCTACGCCGAGGCACTGCGCGCCGCCGGGGTGGCCGTCGACCTGCGGCAGGCCGGTGCGCTGATCCACGGCTTCGCCAACATGTTCCCGATCGGGGGCGGTTGCGCGGCCGCGGTCGCCGACATGATCAGCGCGCTGCGCACCCGTCTGCGCGGCGTCTGACGGGCCGCGAAAACGCCGCCGGTACGCTTGTCCCCGTGGCCTCGAAACCGAAGAAGACCCCGAAGTACGACCTGAAGGCGGCCGACAAGAAACGCAATCTGGCCGTACAGATCGGGTTGACCGCGATCGTCGTGATCTTCGCCGTCGCGCTGGTGCTCTACATCGTCATGACCAAGGAGGACAAGCCCGGCGAGGGTGAGGCCA
Source organism: Mycobacterium sp. DBP42 (assembly GCF_005924235.1). NCBI lineage: Bacteria > Bacillati > Actinomycetota > Actinomycetes > Mycobacteriales > Mycobacteriaceae > Mycobacterium > Mycobacterium sp. DBP42. The sequence continues at coordinate 1,385 of NZ_VCMY01000082.1, read as the reverse complement.
AGCCGATCCGGGTGGCGTCCAGCGACGTCATCACCGGTGACGACGGCGAGCCCAAGGCCGTGCTGTCGCTCTACGAGGACTTCCTGTGCCCGGCGTGCGGCAACTTCGAGAAGGCCTTCGGCCCGACGATCAACCGGCTGATCGACAGCGGCGCCGTGGCGGCCGACTACTACATGGTCTCGATCCTGGACCGGGCCGGCCAGGGGTACTCGACCCGCGCCGCGAACGCCGCCTACTGCGTGGCCGAAGCCGACACCGAGGCGTTCCGCCGCTTCCACGCCGCGCTGTACGCCCAGCAGCCGCCCGAGGGCGTCGGCCCGTTCCCGGACGAGGCCCGGCTGACCGAGGTGGCGCGCCAGGCCGGCGTCGTCGGCGACGTCCCGAACTGCATCGAGAAGGGCCGCTACGACGACATGGTCAAGGGCATGGCCAAGGCGACCGAGGTCAAGGCCACCCCGACCATCCGCATCAACGGCAAGGACTACAAGCCGACGACCCCCGACGCGCTGATCGACGAGATCAGGAGCATCGTCGGTGACCTGCCCGTGCTCGACGCCGGTGCGCCGCCGCCGAATCCGGATCCGACGACCCCGGCGCCCGCTCCCGCTCCCGCTCCATGAGCGTGAGCGCGCCAGGGGAGGTGTCCCCGGCCGAGCCGGACAGCCCCGAGCACGGTGGGGTGCACGTCGGGAGGCTGAGCGCGCTGTGGGTCCTGATCGCCGGCGTGGTGGGCCTCTCGTCGGCGCTGGCGCTGACCATCGAGAAGGTCGAGCTGCTCAAGAACCCGGCCTACGTGCCGACGTGCAGCCTCAACCCGGTGCTGTCCTGCGGTTCGGTGATGGTCACCCCGCAGGCCGCCGTGTTCGGTTTCCCGAACTCGCTGATCGGCATCGTGTCGTTCACCGTCGTGCTGGTGACCGGGGTGCTCGCGGTGGCCCGGGTTCAGCTGCCCCGCTGGTACTGGGCCGGGCTGGCGGTCGGCACGCTGCTGGGCACGGTGTTCGTGCACTGGCTGATCTACCAGAGCGTGTTCACCATCGGCGCGCTGTGCCTGTACTGCATGGTGGTGTGGTCGATGACCATCCCGCTGCTGGTCGTGGTGACGACGATCGCGGTGCAGCCGCAGCGCGGCAACGCCGTGCTGCGCGGGCTGCACACCTGGCGCTGGTCGATCGTGGCGCTGTGGTTCACCGCGGTGATCCTGTTGTGCCTGGTGCGGTTCTGGAGTTACTGGTCCACTCTGCTCTGAGGATCTAGGTGTAACTCCCAGACAGGTTGTGAACGGCGTGGTGAGCGGAAGTAGGTGAGGACCTCCGGTATCGGTGTGGTTACCAAACACGCACATCCGATTACCGAGAGGTCCTCATGGTCCACGCTAATGCTTC
>NZ_VCMY01000081.1:0-5074 GCF_005924235.1 Mycobacterium sp. DBP42 | reverse complement strand
CCCCGGGAAAGCCCGCACCACCTGGCGAAACAGGACAATCCACCCACGCCTACACCCGAAAACTACTCCCCAGCAACACAACTCGACATCAGACCAAGCCCACGCCCATTTCCACGCAAAATCCGGGCTAGCGTTGCTGGCCAGGCTGGAGGCCTGCGGCCGGATCGAAGGACGCTACTTAAACACGGGGCTGCTGGGAGATTGGGCCCAGCTGGCTCAGCTGTGCCCAACGATGGTGGCCAATGACTTGCTTATTGCAGAAGCGGCGGTGCTCTATGGCCGTCGCGGTGACCTCACTGGAGATGACGAATGATCGATCGACTCGACCCGCTTGAAACTGCCAAGCAGATTGAAGGCAGCTATAAGCGCTACCTCAAGACTCTCCTGGCACCACGCGACGAGCAACTGGCCGCGGCGTTCGATGCCGAAATCGATGCCAGCACCCTGCTGACAAAGGGACCCATCCTCGAGATGACGCCGCCTTACGAAACGGGTGCGACCTGCCGACAACTCATTGAGCAGGGCATGCTGCATCCAAATTTCGCTCGCCTTGAGCCGTTGTTCCCTCTCGATCGGGGTCTCTACATCCACCAAGAGACGGCCATACGAAAGTTCGTCGCCGGACGAAACCTGGTCGTAAGCACCGGAACCGGATCCGGAAAGACCGAGAGCTTCCTCATCCCGATCATCAATTCGTTGATAGAAGAGTCCGCACGCGGAACGTTAGGACCCGGCGTACGGGCACTCCTGCTGTACCCCATGAACGCGCTGGCCAATGATCAGCTCAAGCGGCTGCGGGAGGTGCTGGCTGCAGTCCCGGAGATCACGTTTGGCCGATACACCGGTGAGACGCTGCGTGAGCCGCGCGCCGCGGAAGCGGAGTTCTTGCAGGGCAATCCGGGAGCCAGGCGCCTGCCCAACGAGTTACTCAGCCGTGAGGAGATGCAGGCGACGCCGCCGAATCTCTTGCTGACGAACTACGCGATGCTGGAGTACCTGTTGCTGCGCCCCGCCGATATGGTCTTGTTCGACGGTCCGCACGCAGGTACGTGGCGCTTCATCGTGATGGACGAGGCGCACGTCTACGACGGTGCGCAAGGCTCTGAAGTGGCCCTCCTGATGCGGCGGCTCAAACAACGCGTCGCACCTGGTGCCAACCTCCAATGCATCGCAACATCCGCCTCGCTGAATGGGTCCGTTCGCAACGATCCGCGCAGTGAGGCGATGGAATTCGCCACCAACCTCTTCGACGCGAAGTTCGAGTACGCCGACGGCGACAGCGCCAGGCAGGATCTGGTCGAGCCGGTTCGGAAAAAGCACACACCGAACCCAAATTGGCGCCTCACCGACGAGCAGCTACTGGACTTGCGTCGTGGCACTATCACTCTCGACACTGTCATCCCGTCCGGGACTGCTCCCGCGGAGGCATTAGCCAGCGAACAGTCGATGGTGGAACTCAAGAGTGCGCTCAGTGCCGGACCGATCGATGCGCGCGCACTCCGCGAACGGTTGTGGCCCGACGACGATCAGTCGACTGAGAAACTCGATGCGCTGGTTGAGCTGGGGAGCAGCGTTCAGGATGAGAGTGGCCATCCGGTGCTCTCGGCCCGTTACCATCTGTTCGTCCGGGCTACCGAAGGGGCCTTCGTAAGTTTCAACGACGACGGCCCACGCATCTTCCTTGGGCGGCATGAGGTTGACCCCGACACGGGGGGCGCTGTCTTCGAATTCGGAACCTGCACGCGCTGTGGCGCGGTCCACCTGGCCGGTGACGTGGAACGCCACGACGGGCACGAGCATTTCGTGCCATCCAAGACCGGCGATAGGTCAGTGAACTGGCTCGTGCTCGCCGACGAACAGGGCGAAGTGCTCATCGACGAGGACGAGCAGACTCTGGCGGAGATCGAAGCAAAAGCGGCCGCCTCAGATCCGACGACCCGGCGGCTGTGTACTGGATGCGGGCTCCTGGCGGATGCGGCAGCCGCGGCTTGTCCATCGGCGACCTGCAGCGGGGGACAGCTCCTGCTGGTGCGTGAGCATCCGCGTGCCACGCGAATCATGAGTCGCTGCACCGAGTGTGGTACGCAGACCCGCCAGGGAGCCCGACGGTTGCGCACCGACGTCAATGCGGCCCCCGCGGTCGTCACCACCGCGCTGTACCAGCAGCTGCCCGAAGCCGCGGGCGAAGCTGCCGACCAGGTGGGCGGCGGCCGCAAACTATTGATGTTCTCCGACTCCCGCCAGTCGGCGGCTTTCGCAGCGCCCTACCTTGACCGCACGTATACCCGCATGCTCGAACGCCGCTACATCACCCAGGCGTTGCGGGATCCCGCGGCGGATGGTGACATCACGGTTCGGGATCTCGCTGTGTTGACGCGCGAGAAGGCCGATGCAGCAGTGCATTTCCCACGCAGCATGGGGAAGATTGAGATCACTCAGGAGGTTCATCAGTGGATATCCGGTGAGCTGATGACCTTGGAGACCCGGCAATCGCTCGAAGGTCTTGGCCTGATGCGAGTTGCGCTGAGGCCGGCTGCACCTATCCCGATGCGCGGGTTCACCTCACTCGGGTTGACCGAAGACGAAGCCTGGGCGTTGCTCAACGAGCTCGTCAAGACAGTTCGCCTGCAAGGCGCCATCACCGTACTTGATCGCGTCGATGTGAAGGATGAGCGGTTCGCGCCGCGCAACACACGGGTACGGATGCGGTCTACTGGGTCGGATCGCGCAAAACAGATCATCAGCTGGAGCCCGAGCGGCACCGGCACGACGAACAGCCGCATGACGTTCCTTCGGAAGGTTCTCGCTGACCTCAACAACGACACGTCCCCCGAACGCCTTCTGGAAGGCTGCTGGAAGCTGCTTGAGTCGAGTGGACTTCTGGTACGCGAAGCTGACCGAGCACTCAATGGACAGGTCTATCAGCTTGACCACACGATGCTTGCCGTCGCCAATGGCGCTGAGTGTCAGTGGTATCAGTGCGACACGTGTCGGCTGCTCACTGCGTTCTCCGTCCGCGACATCTGTCCCAACAGTCGGTGCACTGGCAGGCTTAAACCTTTCGAGCTTCCGGCGCCCGCCGAAGACGCGAATCACTACCGTGCGGTGTATCAGACGATGAACACCGCGCCGCTGAGTGCCCGCGAGCACACCGCCCAGTGGAGTGCGAAGGAAGCGGCTGATATCCAACGCGAATTTGTCAGTGGAGCAGTCAACGTGCTGTCCTGCTCGACGACGTTCGAACTCGGCGTCGATGTGGGCGATCTGGAATCGGTGATGCTGCGCAACATGCCGCCCAAGACTGCCAACTATGTGCAGCGGGCTGGGCGTGCCGGCCGCCGCGCGGCATCGGCCGCGCTGGTGGTCACCTACGCGAATCGTTCGGCGCATGATCTTGCGCAGTACCAGGATCCGACGTCGATGATTGCCGGCCGGATGCGTATTCCGTGGGTGCCAGTCGACAACGCGCGGATCGCCCGTCGGCACGCACACTCGGTCGCTCTGGCCGCCTACTTCCGACACCGCTTCGACAGGTACCACGAAAAGTGGACGACAGCCGGACAATTCTTCACCCCAGACTCAGAGGGCGGGACGTCACCTGCTGATCGAGTGCGTGATTTCCTGACGCCCGTTCCCGCGGACGTTGAGGCTGCATTGTACGAGGCGCTCCCACAGGCCGTGCAGTCCGACATTGGTGTGCACAACGGCAGCTGGGTCGGTCCGCTCGTCGATCTGCTCGATTCGGTGCAGACGGAGCTGGTGCAGGATGTTGCCGATATCGAAGAGCGCATCGACGAGTCGGTGAAGGCGCGAAAGTTCGGGCTGAGCAAGCAACTAGAAGACACCAAACGAACGATCATCAACCGGCAGCTTCTTGGATATCTCGGCAACCGAAACATCCTGCCTAAGTACGGTTTCCCGGTCGACACCGTCGGGCTGAGCACCATCAACGCGGCCGATGCGGTGGGTCGGAAGCTTGAGCTCGACCGAGATCTTTCCCTAGCGATCTATGACTATGCGCCCGGAAACCAAGTGGTCGCTGGCGGAAAGCTATGGACATCGGCTGGTTTGAAAAAGCGACCCGGTAAGGAACTCGTCCGTCACAAGTATCGAATCTGCAATCCGTGCAGTCGATTCGAGCGGGGTACGGAGCTTGACGCTACGGTCCCATGTCCGAGCTGCTCGGAGCCGTTTAGATCCATTGGGACCCTGATCATTCCTGAATTCGGGTTCGTCGCTGCCAACGCTGCGCGGGATATCGGCAGCGCTCCACCGGAACGGCGATGGCATGGTGGGAGCTACATCGAAACTCACGGCGACGATATTGGCCTGTACCAGTGGTCGGGACCCAATGGAATGAAAGTGAGTGCACGTGCGGGGGTTCGAGCTTGGTTGGCCGTCGTCTCTGACGGCACCGGTGAGGGATTCCAGCTGTGCCAATGGTGCGGATGGGCGAATGCGGCCGAACGAGGCAGCAGGCGGCGCAAGCACCAACGGCCGGACAACGGCCGCGACTGCGACGGGCCACTGGAGAAGATTTCTCTCGGCCACCGTTACCAATCAGATGTAGCCGAGTTCACCTTCGACGGCATTCCGTATCTCAAAGACCAAGAGGCGAACTGGCAGTCAGCGCTGTACGCGATTCTGGAAGGTGCATCCTATGGGTTGGAGATCAGCCGTGACGATATCGACGGCGCGTTGTCGTGGAGTCCTGACCACCGGCGCAGCATCGTCCTGTTCGACACTGTGCCCGGTGGGGCCGGCTCGGCGAAACGGATCGCTGAGAACATCGGACTTGTGATGCAATCTGCCGTCAAGCGGGTGACGGACTGCGACTGTGGTGAAGAGACGTCGTGCTATGGGTGTCTGCGTTCGCATCGGAACGGGCGGTTGCATGAGCAGCTGTCGCGGCGTGCGGCGTTGCAGATACTCCGCGGCTGAAGCTAACCCGGATTTTTCACGGAATGTTGCGTGTGGGGTGTGTAGGTAAGCGAAAGTGCCTGTCCTGCAAGGGATAATTGGACTTCTCTAGGGTTCAATCGTCCTGACGGGAAGGCACTTCGCGGGTGAAGAA
>NZ_VCMY01000080.1:0-5438 GCF_005924235.1 Mycobacterium sp. DBP42 | reverse complement strand
GTTTGTAACCGGCTGCGCCGGTTCCAAGTTAGCGACCGGGCAAGCCCGGTCGAATCACGTTGCTACCCAACCGCTTACGCGGTTGGCTCGAATGACGTTGCGACCGTCCACCGTTCGAGATCCACACCGCTGACGCGGTGTCATCGTGGGTACGTAATGCGCTTGGCTCTCGTTATCCATTGCGCTGCAACCGCTTACGCGGTTTACGCCACCGCTCACGCGGTGAACACGAATCACCTTGCCTACCAACGCCATACCCACATACTACACCATGTTATCGAAACACGCTGCACGGCAACACCATTACCAAACAACCCAAGAAACGGCGCTCACGCGCCGAACCACACCCCCAACACACAACGGTGCCCGCAGGCCACAACCACACCCACGGGCACCGCACCGAACAGAACCGCTCACGCTCCGCGCGAGCTCACCCCACTACTGCTACCCCAACCACACCGGGAAGCCCAACACACCGCACCCAGCTGCCTACCGGCACCGAACCACTCTGCGCCCGTCGGACACCCTCACACCCCACCGGATCAAAGAACTCGGCAGCCGGATCGTGCTCAACGTCACGAACCTCAGAAACCGACCGCTCCACATACTCGAAACCGTCATCGCTCAACCCCGCCAGGCCGTTCTCCAAGTCACACCCAGCAACATCAAAATCAGCCGGCACCCGCACGGTCACCCGATGGTGCGACTCTTCGACCCAGCTGATGGTGACGGTCTTCTCTGCACCCCCACACCCACCCACTGGCTCTGGCCGGTACACCACCGTCCTCACCTCACAGACCACCCTCCGAGCCGCCAGCAGCCACGCTAGACGCCTCCTGAATCCAACCCGGCCTCTCGTACCCCCACACCTCACCAGCCGCCCGACCGATCGGCATCAGCAGGCCTACGAAGTCCTCACCAACCCGGATCACCGTTGGACCCGGCCGGCCAGCGGCAGTCATCGAGGGAAACACCGTCATCTGCGCACCCGCCTCATCGGGGCGGACCTTGGTGAACTTGGCCAGCAGAGCTGGTGTGTAGCCCATACCGACGATTCCGCCCATACGGGCGCTATCCGCCGGCACCAACTGGCGCCACTTGACAGGGGTGTAGTCCTGCCCGCGCACCGTCACCGACTCCCCCGTGCTGAACCGAAACGTCACCTGCGGCAGTGAGTCGCCCTCGATCACCTCAACAGTGACCTCGCGCCAGCCCTCATCACGCTTAGCGGTCTTGGCGAACTTGATCAGCGTCTTCGCATCCGTGCTCGACAGCAACATGTCGAACGCTGCACCGGTGTACTCGACACGCGAGATCCCGAGCGTAAACCGGTCGGTCGCTGACGCCACCAACCGTCCTCCACCGAACTCCAGCCGCACCACCTCCAAAAACGGCAATTTCGCCGACGCCGGAGACGCGAAAAGCAAAGCATCCGACAGCGCCGTGTGCAGGGCCTTGGCCTTCAACACGTTCGGTTCCGCAGCCACTGCGGCCTCAGCGCCGGCCACCGCAGCCTCGACAACGACCGGCTTGTCCAAAACAGATGTCATGACAGTTTCCCTCCCGGGAGTCCAGTGGGCCTGCCGGACCGGCCTGCCCTACACCCACGATTCTACCGCCCAACACCGACAAAACGAGACCCAAAACCCCACTACAACAGCACTTTTCAACCACACCACCTCCCCACCCCACACCGGGTGGGGAGGTGGTGTGGGAAGCGCCCGACCCAAGGATTGTGGTGGTTCGCAGATCCAGTGAACCTGCGAACCACCACGACTACCGACGAGGGCTACTCCACGTCGTCACAGGACTCGTCGTCCAGGTCGTCCTCGCCACTGTCGAACGCCACAGCCACTCCGAACGCCGGTTGATACGAGTTCTCAGGACGGTTGGTGTACGTGGCGCTTGCCTCGAAATCAGGGACGGTGCGGATGCGGTCAACGACAGGTTGCGCAATCTGGTCACCGTCGTGGCGCGCGGCGACATACAGGCGGCACACCCGCATCTTCTGCGCACGCGAATCGGTGGGCACCGACACCACGTCCGCAGGATCAACCAGCACCACCAACATCTGCTCAGAGAAGCTCTGCGCATAACCGAAGGTGCCCACGTGCAGGCCAACCGAGCACGCCGAGTTCCGGTCTTCGTTGACAAGATCACGAGCCATCCACACAGTGGCACCGACCGGGTAGGGCACATGCCCGACCACCGTTTCGACAGACCCGTCCTGCGCCTGCACTGTCACCGGCTCGCGCCCCGCATGAGCGGAGCGTCCGTCAGATCGCACTGACTTGTAGCCGACGATGAGGCCATCGGTGGTCAGCGTGAATCCACCGGCCTTGAGCCACCCGAACAACTGCGAGCGCGAGGCCGCAGAGGGATTGCGCTCCAAACGGCGCAGGAACGCACCCAACGGAGCCAGATCCGCATCGCTGTTGGTCAGCCGGATGGCAGCGGCCAGCACAACCTCCTCCACCGGGTCACCATGGGTGATCCGGTACGGCTCAACCTCGGCCTGCCCGGTGTCGCCGTCCACGACCGCCACGGCCTGCACAGCGGCCTGTTTCACGCCGGTGCGGAACCTGTCCACAAGATCGCGCACAGTCGCGAAGTCCTCGCCGTGCTCGTCCACCAGGTAGCGGCGCACCGGCCCATAGGTGGGATCAGACGCGGCGATCAGCACACTGGCTGACCCCTCACAAACGATGATTGACTGCTGATCGATAAGTGCGTGCATGATGCTTGAAGTCCAATTCTCTTGATCTGGTTTGGATGTCGTTGTGACAGGGGATCTAGGCGGCCTTGCGGACGGCCTGGGGCGGCGTGTTGGCCAGGTATTCGACGTAGTGGCCTCGGGTCTCGGCGTTGTCCCAATGCCGCAGATGGCTCAGCAGCGGGTACGCCTGACGTAGCTCGCCGTACAGCTCGTTGACCTTGTTGAACTGTGTTTGCGCCGCAGGGCATCCACCCAGCTCCTCGACCAAAGCGGCTTGCGCTTCGGTGACCTTCCCAGCGGCCTGCACCAGCGCGGTGATCCGAGCCAACAGGGCGCGGTGAGGGTGCTCGACGGAACTGGCGGCCAGTGCCGCCGTCGCCACACCGAACGCGGCCTCGAGATAGGTCGCCCGCTGCCGCTTGGCGACGTAGCAAGCGGCCAACAGCTCAGCCGGTGACCATCGCGCTGTCTCGGCGGTGAACCGACGCTGTTTCCACGCACTCAGCGTCATCGCCTCGGGCACCGCTGCCAGCAGTGGTCCGCTCTTACGCTTGCCCAGGTACACCGTCACCGACGCCAAGTGGCCGCTCACGGGCCTGTATGAGGGCTCGTCGGTGTAGATCACCGGCAGACCCATCGCGGCGATCTCCGTGCTACTCAGCACCGCGTCACGGCGAGCGCCGCCGTCTCGGTCCACGATGTCGCAGTCGTAGCCTTTCGACGGCCCGCGAGTCACGCGCCTGCTGGCCATCGCAGCAGTCCACTGCTCGAACGTGTACCGCGCGATCCCCTCGGTGTCAGCGCCCACCTGCCAGGTCTGATCGGTCAACCGACTTCCCGGCCCGAACACGTTCAAAGCCACCGACGTGGCACCTTCCGGCACGGCGATCAGCCGCCGAATCGTGGGATGCTTATCGGCCAAGAAGGTGGCGAACCGCGACAGCACCCGCCCCGCAGGCACACCCGTGACCACCAGCGTGCTGCCCATCTCAGCTCGGGCGGTCACGGCCTCGAACACATCGTCGCGATCGTTCTCGATGCGTTCCCACCTTGAACGGCCCGCCAGGTGGCTCACGTGCCAAGCACCCATGCCAGCGGGCACTCCCACCCGAAACGCGATCGGCAGCGTGGCAGCAGTGCCCACGGTGCCCAGCGTGTCGGCCCGCAGCTTCACCGCAGCAGCCACGTCGGTCGCCGCCAGTCGTGAAATCTTTTGCGCCAATGCGTCATAAGCCACCCGAAACTTGTCCAGCGCCGCGTCCACAGCGGCCAGGGTGCGCTCGGTGGCGATCACCGACTCCCGGCTGGGCGTGTGATCGAACGAACCGATCGGCAATTCGAGCACGCATGCCGGCAACCTGGTGGCCTGCACCACCTTGCGGGTGACCTCGGGCACCGATGCGAACAGTGTGCCGCCGCTGCGCACCATCACCGCGCTGCGATCTTGTCGATCGACACGTCGGCAGGACACCGGCCCGATCCACGTGGGACCACCAGCGAGGCTGTCCACTGGAGCGCCGTCCACCAGCACCGCGCCCGCGTCATGCGCACAGGCCACCTCGCGCACCGCGCGATGCCACGCCTCGACATGCCCGGTGACCTCGACCGGAACGATGATCGTCGTGCCATCGGGCAGGTCGCTGGGCACACCGGCCAGCAACACCTGGTGCTCCAAGTTGCGGGCCGCGCGCACCGTCGTGCGCAGACCGCCCTTCACCGTGTCCACCAGAAACGACTCCGCCAGCGTCCACGCCGATTTCGCGCCGACACCCAGCCCACCGATCAGGTCGTCGCTATCGCGCTTGCTCGACGCGGCGAACGCCAGGAACGTCGCCTCGACCTCGGCCAGCGACATCCCCGTACCCCGATCGGTCACAACCAGATTCGGCTCGATCAGAGTCGGCGTCGTCACCGCCACCGGTTCGGTACCTCCGGCCACACGGGTGGCATCCACTGCATTCGACACATACTCACGTGCCACCGCCAACCGCCGGTCGGCATACAGATTGACCAGCATCTCCATCATTCGGCGCGCACCCTCCGGGTCCACGCGACTCGTCATCGTGGGCAACTCAGCAGTTGTGCCAACCAACGTCGAAACAGGCTCGACAATGCGCATTCGACTTCCCCTCCGGGACTCTGTGGGCCTGCCGGAATGGCCTGCCCTACACCCACGATTCTACCGCCCAACACCGACAAAACGAGACCCAAAACCCCACTACAACAGCACTTTTCAACCGCACCACCTCCCCACCTCATACCGGGTGGGGAGGTGGTTGTAGGCGAAGCCCGCAGAGAGCTTGCGAATCCCTTCGGTGCCCCCGACCTCGCCGCCCGGGGGCCAGCGCCGCGAGGTTTGCTACGTCTAGAGTGAGGTCGCATGTTGCTCAGGCTGGTGTTGATGCCGTGGTGGTTGCGATGGCTGGCCTATTCGGCGGTGACGTTTCCGTTCATCGCCGGACTGGTGCTGCTCGGCGATTACCCTGGCGTGTCCACGACGGTGCCCTGGGCGTCACCGTCTTCGTGGGTTTGGATCGGGATGCTCACGCTGGCCACAGGGTTACTGCTAGCGATCGCCTCACCGCGTAATCGTGCGAGCAATGATCAGAACCTGTGGATGAGCCTCGGTGAGGGGGCGTGAAAGTGGGCGCACCTTCCCGAGGATGATCTGAATATCCGAAGGTCCGATCATGAGCCGGCGTTGGCGCGCTGGTTCGGGAAG
>NZ_VCMY01000007.1:0-203855 GCF_005924235.1 Mycobacterium sp. DBP42 | reverse complement strand
GCTCAGATGACAAGGCGGCGGGGGGCGCGGCGGCTGCGGCACCGTTACGGCCTTGTCGCCCCATCTGAATCGCACCGACGATGGCACGGCCGATGGCAGGGATATCTCTTACCGTTTGGCCGGCGTCTTGACGGATGGCCTGCCATCGCCCGCGCGACGCGGCCTCGGGCCAGCTGATCGGGTCGTCGTGGCCGAGCGCGGCATCCGCCATCGCTTCCCACAACCCAACACCATCGGTGAGGCAGTGTGAGATGACCAAACTCACGCCCGCGGCGCCGTCGGTGAAGGGCAGGGTGGCAAGGTGCCATGCGGGTCCCTGCTCGGAGTCCAACGGAAAGTTGACCTGCTCACCCAGCCAGTCGTCGAACTCTTCGCGCGGGCGGGCCGACTCGACGATCTCGAGGCCCGATACGTTGTCGGCCTTTACCCAGCGGCTGCGGCCGAACGGCAACGGTGATCGGGCGATACAGCGAGACAACCGTCCCCGCACAAGATGGCCGTGGAACCGGCGCAGCCCGTCGATGTCGATGGGGCGGTCGTAGACCCAGACACACTGCAGCAGCGTGTTCGATCGGGTGGCTTGGTTGATGTCGTACATGGTCTGATCGAGCAGGTCGAGTACGTTGCCCATTTTTGTACGGTACGAGCCTGAGCGCCGTTTCACTTGGCAATTGCAGCAAATGCCCGGAATCGGCTGCTATAGCGTCATTTACACCGTGCCGGCCAAGCGGTCGGCGAGTATTCCGGCGAACTTGGCTGGATCGTCGGGCACCCCACCTTCGGCAAGAAGTGCTGTGCCGTAGAGCAATTCGGCGGTCTCGGCGAGTCGATCTGAACCGGCATCATCGCCGCTCGCCGAATGTCTCTGACGCAAGCCGATGACCAGCGGGTGGGACGGGTTGAGCTCGAGGATCCGCTTCCCGACCGGAACGGTTTGTCCGGAAGCCCGGTACATGCGGGCCAGCGCCGGCGTGATTCCGAACGTTGGGGTGATCAGACAGGCCGGCGACTCGGTCAAGCGGCTGGACAAGCGCACTTCAGAAACGCGTTCGCTCAGTGTCTCCTTCAGCCAGGCCATGAGGTCGGCGAACTCCTGCTTCTGAGCCTCTCGCACGGCCTCATGCGCGGCCTTGTCTTCCTCGGAGTCGAGGTCGACCTCACCCTTGGCGACCGACTGCAGCGGCTTGCCGTCGAATTCGGGTACCGAGCCCACCCAGACTTCGTCGACCGGGTCAGTGAGCAGGAGCACCTCGTACCCTTTGGCCTTGAACGCCTCCATGTGCGGTGACTTTTGGAGTTGCTCGACAGAGGGTCCGGTCGCGTAGAAGATCTGTTCCTGTCCGTCCTTCATGCGTTCCACGTACTCGGGCAGCGTGGTGACTACGTTGTCATCCTCTGGAGCGGACAACGTGGAGGTGAAGGACGAAATCCGCAGCAGCGTGTCCTGATTGTCCATGTCGGACATCAGGCCCTCTTTGAGGGCAGCGCCAAACTGCGTCCAGAAGGTGCGGTAATCCTCGGGCTTGCTGGACTGCAGATCCGCGATTGTCGACAGAACCTTTTTGGTCAGCCGGCGACGGATCGCGGTGACCTGCCGATCTTGCTGCAATATCTCACGAGAGACGTTGAGTGACATGCCTTGTGCATCCACCACGCCCTTGACGAAGCGCAGGTAACGGGGCATGAGTTCTTCGCAATCGCCCATGACGAAGACACGCTTGATGTAGAGCTGGACACCAGTCTTGGCGTCCCTGGTGAACATGTCGAACGGGGCGTGGGACGGGATGAACAACAAGGCCTGGTACTCGAAGCTGCCCTCTCCCTTCATCGAGATCACGGCGAGGGGATCGTCCCAGGCATGGGCGATGTGTTTGTAGAAGTCGTGGTACTCCTCGTCGGAGACCTCGTCCTTGGGCCGGGCCCACAACGCCTTCATGGAGTTGAGCGTCTGGGTCTCGACCGTGACGGTGTCCGGGCCACCTGACTCGGCGGCAGGAGTGTGTTGCTCGACTTGCATCCGGACAGGCCAGGCGATGAAGTCGGAGTACTTCTTGACGAGCTCTCGGATCTTCCATTCTGCCGTGTAGTCGTGAAGCTGGTCCTCGACATCGACAGGCTTCAGGTGCAGCGTTACCGACGTACCCTGCGGTGCGTCATCGACGCCTTCGATGGTGTAGGTGCCGTCACCGCTCGACACCCACCGGGTGGCCCCGCTCTCGCCGGCCTTGCGGGTGAGCAGCTCGACCTCGTCCGCCACCATGAAAGTCGAGTAGAAGCCGACGCCGAACTGTCCGATCAGCTCCTCGGAATCGGCCACTTTCTTGGCTTCCTGCAATTGTTGCCGCAGCTGCGCGGTGCCTGACTTCGCGAGAGTGCCGATCAGCTCGACGACTTCCTCGCGTGTCATGCCGATGCCGTTGTCGCACACCGTCAGTGTCCGTGGATCCCGTCCCACCTCGATGCCGATATGGAGGTCGGAGGTGTCGGCGGTGAGTTCCTTGTTCCGCAGCGTTTCGAGCCGGAGCTTGTCGAGGGCATCGGAAGCGTTCGAGATCAGCTCCCGGAGGAACGAGTCCTTGTTGGAGTACACCGAGTGGACCAGCAACTCAAGGAGCTGGCGAGCCTCCGCCTGGAACTCCAACCGCTCGACACGTGTAGACATTCGATTCCAATCCCCACAGATCAACCTACGTCGGGTATCTCCGAGGAGGATACCGAGCTGTAGTCGCCTCAGACGGCGCCTGCGGCGCGACCGCCATCGTTCTTGCTGGGAGATTTCTGGAGCGCGCACATATTCAAAGATTTGCTAGTGGTTGCAGTCGCAAATTTTGACGCCGGGTCTGGGACTCCGGATCTACTGGAGAATTCCAGATAAATCGACCTGTGCCCACGGTGCCGGCCAGGTCTCGAGGGCCGCGTGCGCAGGTTCGTCGCTGGAATCGTCATCCGATGGAGGTTTCCAAGTTCATCGTTCCCCGGCCGGGAGTTCGGCACGGTCGTGGATCAAGTGTCGCTCGCGTTCACTTCGCTACATCGAACTACACCACTGTCATGCTGATTCACAAAATTTCCGCAGGTGGTGGTCGTGTCGACGCGCAGTGTCTCCGGGCTGGTTGAAGCGAGCCGACCGGTGCGCCTCCTATTGACTCTCGAGTCGTCGGTGACCTCGGTGTCAACTTTGCTCAAGGAGTTGTGCGGTGCGCATTCCTGCGGGGTGAGCGGCCTTGGTGGGAGGTTGCGTCTACGGATCCGCGATTTTTGCTCCGGAGCGGAAGGAGGCGGATATGCTAACTGTCTGCAACTGTAGTTTTAGTAGCTGGAGTGGGCCACAGGAAACAGATGTCGTGACGGCGGGGTGTGGGGCCGGATGCGTTGCACCTGATTCTTGATCGATTTCACTGGTCGACTCGACGGTGGGGAGTACCAGGTGAGCATTGACCCGTTCGACGACAGGCCAGCCCGCTGGGCGGTGATGGCCGGCGGCGGTGTCGATACTGCCGGTCTGGACTACAACGAACCGAACTGGTCGGGCAGCCGGCCGAAAAGCCTGCCTGTCAGGCCGACTCAGGAACAGTGCACCGGCCGGTAGAAGGCACGGGGCCTGCAGCACAACTCGCGGTGGGAGAGTCCGATGCAGACCGATGAACAGTGGCTGCCCGTAATGCGTGCGCCGTGCCATCGCTTCGCCCCTGTAGTCGCTGTCGCTGTTCAGGGGGAGGCGTCGTCGTGACTGCAGATCTGACTCGACGGTTGTCGTCGATCGATTTCTTGGATGAGGACGAGCACGATGCGTTGTTCGAGTGGAGTAATCGGGCGGTACTGACGGCGCCGACGAGTGGGTCGGCCGCCATTCCCGATCTGTTCGCAGCGCAGGTGGCCCGTGCGCCGGAGACGGCAGCGGTGACCTGTGACGGCCGGTCGATGTCCTATGCGGAACTCGATAAGGTGTCGAATCGGCTGGCACGCTATCTGATCGGCCTCGGAGCCGGGCCGGGCCGGTGTGTTGCGGTGTTGTTGCCGCGATCAACGGATGCCATCGTGGCCATCCTCGGGATCCTGAAATCAGGTGCGGCGTATCTGCCGATCGATCCGATGCATCCCGACGCCCGGATTCAGTTTGTGCTTGGGGATGCGACACCTGTCGTGGCTCTGACAACCGGAGCTCTGGCCGGCCGTTTGGCCGAGTTCGATGTGCCGGTGGTCGAATTGGACGATACGCGTGTCGCTGCGCAGTCGATGGATCCGCTGCCGTTGCCCATGTCTGCTTCGGACGACATTGCCTACTTCATCTACACCTCGGGGACTACGGGTGTCCCGAAGGGTGTGGCGATCGCTCACCGCAATGTGGTGCGGTTGTTGCACGTCCTTGATGCCCAGCTGGGGTTGGCGGGGCAGGTCTGGACGCAGTGTCATTCTCTGGCTTTCGACTATTCGGTGTGGGAGATCTGGGGGGCGTTGCTGTTCGGCGGCCGATTGGTGGTGGTGCCGGAGGCCGTGACACGGACGCCGGTCGACTTGCTCGAGCTGTTGGTTGCCGAGCAGGTCACGCTGCTGAGTCAGACTCCGTCGGCATTCTGTGCGTTGCAGTCGGCTGATGAGATGTTCCCCGAGCTGGGTGGTCGGCTCAAACTGCGCGCAGTGGTGTTTGGTGGGGAAGCGCTTGAGCCGCAACGTCTTCGAGGTTGGCTGGACGCCCACCAGGCAGCGCCCCGCCTGATCAACATGTACGGCATCACCGAGACAACCGTCCACGCGTCATTTCGGGAAATCGTCGATGGTGACGTTCGGGGTGACGTCAGTCCTATTGGGCTGCCATTGGCCCACCTCGGCTTTTTCGTGTTGGATGCGTCGTTGCATCCGGTGCCAGTCGGTGTGATGGGTGAGTTGTATGTCGTCGGCGCCGGATTGAGTGTGGGGTATTGGCGTCGTGGTGGGTTGACTGCGTCGCGGTTTGTGGCGTGTCCGTTTGGTGGTGTCGGGGCGCGGATGTATCGCACTGGTGATTTGGTGCGTTGGGGTGCCGATGGGCAGTTGCAGTATTTGGGTCGGGCTGACGAGCAGGTCAAGATCCGTGGTTATCGCATTGAGTTGGGGGAGATTCAATCGGCTTTGGCTGATGTGGGCGGGGTGCAGCAGGCAGCGGTGATCGCGCGGGAGGATCGTCCCGGCGACAGGCGCCTTGTTGGTTATGTCACGGGGGCCGCTGATCCGGTTCAGGTGCGTGCGGCGTTGGCTGAGCGGTTGCCGGGGTATATGGTGCCTGCCGCGGTCGTGGTGCTGGACAGTTTGCCGTTGACGGTCAACGGCAAGCTTGACAAGCGGGCGCTGCCGGCGCCGGAGTACATCGACGGTGACCATTACCGGGCTCCGGCGACTCCCACCGAAGAGATCCTCGCCGGCATCTACGCCGAGGTGTTGGGGTTGGAGCGGGTCGGGGTCGATGACTCCTTCTTCGACCTGGGCGGGGATTCGTTGTCGGCCATTCGGTTGGTCAATGCGGTCAATGCGGGTTTGGGCTCCGCACTTGCGGTTCGGGCCGTGTTCGAGGCGCCGAGGGTGAGGGAGCTGGCTGGACGGGTCGGAGAAGGTTCAGGTGGACGTGAGCCCCTGGTCGCCCAGGAGCGTCCGGCGGTCATTCCATTGTCATATGCCCAACAGCGGCTGTGGTTCCTGGATCAGCTGGATGGGCCGTCCGCAATTTACAACATGCCCACGGCGTTTCGGATAGTCGGAACGTTGGATGCGTCGGCATTGGGCGCGGCGTTCGCCGACGTGGTCGAGCGTCATGAGTCTCTGCGCACGGTGTTCACCTCGGTCGACGGCGTTCCTCGGCAGGTGGTTCTGCCTGCCGAGGAAGCTGACTTCGGTTGGCGGGTGGTAGATGCCGGCGGCTGGTCGACAGCTGAACTGGTCGAGGCGTGCGGAGAAGTGGCCGGCCGACCATTCGATCTCGCTGCAGAGATCCCCTTGCAGGTACGGCTTTTTCGCGTGCACGACAATGAGCATGTTCTGGTGTCGGTGGTGCACCATATCGCTGCTGATGGTTGGTCGGTGACTCCGCTGGTGGCCGACGTCTGTGTGGCCTATGAAAGCCGTTGTGCGGGAAGGCTGCCAGAGCAGCTGCCGTTGCCGGTGCAGTACGTGGACTACGCTCTGTGGCAACGGGCGTATCTGGGAGATCTGACCGATCCCGATAGTCGGATCTCTGGACAGCTCGCGCATTGGGAACGGGAGTTGGCCGGATTGCCCGAGCGTCTCGAATTGCCCACCGACCGGCCCTATCCGTTGGTGGCCGATCACCGGGGCGCGAGTGTGTCGGTGGAGTGGCCGGCCGAACTGCAACAGCGCGTCCGCGAAGTCGCTCGTGAACACAACGCGACGACATGCATGGTGCTGCAGGCAGCGTTAACAATTCTGCTGTCGAAGCTCAGCACCAGTTCTGATGTGGCGGTGGGAGTCCCGGTCGCCGGACGCGGAGATGCCGTGCTCGACAAGGTGGTGGGGTTCTTCGTGAACACCTTGGTGTTGCGAGTGGATCTGACTGGTGACCCCACGCTTTCTCAGGTGCTGGCGCAGGTACGTGCGCGCAGTCTGGCGGCCCTGGAACACCAGGATGTGCCGTTTGAGATCGTGGTCGATCGGCTCAAGCCGACTCGATCGCTGGCCCATCACCCTCTGGTCCAGGTGATGTTGGCGTGGCAGAACTTCGCCGGACAGGACAACAGCACCGCGGCCGGTCCAGGCCTGGGTGATCTGCACGTCACCTCGTTGCCGACAGATACCCATAGTGCTCGAATGGACCTGTCGATCTACCTGGGGGAACGTTTCGGCGAAACTGGAGAACCAGCCGGAATCGGCGGATCGGTGGAGTTCCGCACCGACGTGTTCGACACGGCCGGCATCCAATCCATGATCGACAGGTTGCAGCGGGTGCTGGCGGCGATAGCCACCGACCCGGAGCAGTCGCTGTCGTCGATAGAACTGCTGGATGTGCCCGATCAGACCCGGCTCGACGAGATGGGCAATCGGGGAGTACTGACCACGGCGACGTCACCGGTATCGATTCCGATGATGTTCGAGCAGCAGGTGTTCCGTGACCCGGATGCAGTTGCGTTGGTGTGCGGGGATCGGTCGATGTCCTACCGCGAGGTGGATGAGGCATCGAATCGCTTGGCGCACTGTTTGATCGGCCTCGGGGCCGGGCCCGGCCGATACGTGGGTCTGTTGTTCAACCGGTGTGCCGAGGCCATCGTTTCGATCGTCGCTGTGCTCAAGTCGGGGGCAGCGTATCTGCCGATCGACCCCATGCACCCCGATGCGCGGATCACGTTCATGCTCGACGATGCCGCCCCGCTCGCGGTCGTCACGACGGCGAACCTTGCCGGACGGCTCGACAACTGCGATGTCACGGTCATCGATGTCGACGACCCGCGCATCGACGCGGAGCGCGGTACTCCGTTGCCCGCGCCCACTGCTGACGACATCGCCTACTTGATCTACACCTCGGGGACTACCGGCGTCCCGAAGGGCGTGGCCATCGCACACCACAACGTAACCCATCTCATGGACTCCCTCGACACCGCTGACTTGCCGCCGGCTTCAGAACAGGTGTGGTCGCAGTGGCATTCATACAGCTTCGACATCTCGGGCTGGGAAATCTTCAATGCCCTTCTGCGCGGTGGGCGTCTGGTCGTCATCCCGGAAGAAACGGCGTGCTCGCCCGAAGACTTCCATGAGTTGTTGGTCGCTCAGCAAGTCAACGTCCTGGGCCTGACACCGACGGCGGCTGCGGCTCTGTCACCAGACGGCTTGGGATCAATCGCATTACTGGTCGGCGGTGAGCCCTGCTCAGCCGAGGTGCTGGACCGGTGGGCTCCAGGCCGCGTGATGATCAACGAATACGGCCCGACCGAGACAACGATGTGGGTGACGCTGAGCGCCCCGTTGACGAGTGGACCGGGGTGTCCACCGGTTGGCTTCCCGGTACCAGGGGCGGCCTTGTTCGTTCTCGACCGATGGCTCCGGGAAGTTCCCGCGGGCGTGGTCGGTGAGTTGTATGTCGCCGGCCGCAATGTGGGTGTGGGGTATTGGCGTCGTGGTGGGTTGACTGCGTCGCGGTTTGTGGCGTGTCCGTTTGGTGGTGTCGGGGCGCGGATGTATCGCACTGGTGATTTGGTGCGTTGGGGTGCCGATGGGCAGTTGCAGTATTTGGGTCGGGCTGACGAGCAGGTCAAGATCCGTGGTTATCGCATTGAGTTGGGGGAGATTCAATCGGCTTTGGCTGATGTGGGCGGGGTGCAGCAGGCAGCGGTGATCGCGCGGGAGGATCGTCCCGGCGACAGGCGCCTTGTTGGTTATGTCACGGGGGCCGCTGATCCGGTTCAGGTGCGTGCGGCGTTGGCTGAGCGGTTGCCGGGGTATATGGTGCCTGCCGCGGTCGTGGTGCTGGACAGTTTGCCGTTGACGGTCAACGGCAAGCTTGACAAGCGGGCGCTGCCGGCGCCGGAGTACATCGACGGTGACCATTACCGGGCTCCGGCGACTCCCACCGAAGAGATCCTCGCCGGCATCTACGCCGAGGTGTTGGGGTTGGAGCGGGTCGGGGTCGATGACTCCTTCTTCGACCTGGGCGGGGATTCGTTGTCGGCGATGCGACTGCTCGCCGCAGTCAACGCCAGCCTGGATGCTGAAGTGGCCGTCCGAACCCTGTTCGATGCACCCGCCATCGCCCAACTCGCGCCCCTCATCAAGGTGGGTGCGGGCGGTCGTGAGCCGCTGAGCCCGCGGCAGCGTCCGGCGGTCATTCCGTTGTCATATGCCCAACAGCGGCTATGGTTCCTGGATCAGTTCGAGGGCGGAGCGGCAACTTACAACATGCCGATTGCGTTCAGGATCAACGGTGTGCTGGACCGCCAGGCGCTTGAATCGGCGCTTGACGATGTGATCGCGCGCCACGAGTCGCTGCGTACCGTGTTCGTGGACATCGATGGAGTGCCCTCGCAGAAGATATTGCCGGCGCGGGCCGGAATGTGGAGGCCTTCGGACGCGGAGAACATGTCGGCATCGGCAGGCGACGTCGCAGGCGGTTTGGTGGCGCTGGCCGGGCATCGATTTGTCTTGTCGGCAGAGGTGCCGGTCCGAGCCCAGATCTTCGAGGTCGGCCCTGAGCAGCATGTGCTCGGGATCGTGTTGCACCACATCGCGTTTGATGGCTGGTCGATGGCACCGATCGTGCGTGACGTCGGAGTCGCCTACGCCGCCAGGTGCGGCGGGCAGATCCCTGACTGGACGCCGTTGCCGGTGCAGTACGCCGATTACGCCCTTTGGCAGCGGGAGCATCTGGGAGATCTGGCGGACCCTGACAGCCGGATCGCCGGGCAGTTGGCGTACTGGCGGAACGAGTTGGCGGACCTACCCGAGGTGGTTTCGCTACCGGCCGACCGGCCTCGGCCGCCGGTGCCGAGTTATCACGGTGACGTCGTCGATCTGCGTATCGAGCCTGAGTTGTGGGCTGGCCTCAAGGCTGTCGCGGTAGACCACCATGCCACTGTGTCGATGGTGTTGCAGGCCGCTGCGGCTGTGGTGATGCATCTGGCAGGAGCCGGCGAGGACGTGGCGCTGGGCACGCCGATCGCCGGCCGGGTGGATACCGCGTTGGAGGACCTGGTCGGCTTCTTCGTGAACACATGGGTGTTGCGCTCCGAGGTCAATTCCCAAGAGCGGTTCGGCGATATCGTCGATCGTGTTCGGCAGAAGGCACTGGGGGCTTATGCGAATCAAGACGTACCTTTCGAGTTGCTGGTGGAGCAGCTCAACCCGACGCGGTCGACATCGCATCATCCGTTGTTCCAGGTGGCTCTTGCCTTCCAGAACAACGCGCTCCCCGATGTGTCTCTCGACGGAGTGGTCATCGAACCGGTGACCGTGCTGACCCACACCGCCAAGTTTGATCTGGATTTCGACATCAGGGAGGTCCCTGACCAGGATTCGGGTGCGCCGATGGCCACCGGGGTCGTGACCTATGCCACCGATCTGTATGACCGCTCCAGTATCGAACGGTTGGTGGGCTGGTTCGGCCGGGTGATCGAGGCGGTGGCGGCTGACTCGTCGGTAGTGGTGGGCGATGTGGCACTGCTTGAAAGTGATGAGCGGAATCTGCTGCTGCACAGCTGGTCTGGTGCCGAGACGGGTGCTCCGGTGGGATTGGGGCCTGAGTTGTTGGCCGCGGCGGTGGCCGTTGATCCGGATGCGACGGCACTCGTGGATGAGCGGCAGCAGCTGTCGTATCGCGAGTTGGATCAGGTGTCCAACCGGTTGGCGCGGGCATTGATCGCAGCGGGTGTCGGGCCGGAGTGTGCGGTCGTCGTGGCGATGAGTAGGTCGGCTGAACTGGTGACGGCATGGTGGGCGGTACTCAAGGCCGGAGGTGTGTACGTTCCCGTCGATCCCGGTCATCCGGCTGAACGGATCGCCATGGTTCTCGACGCTGTCACGGCCGTATGCGTGCTGACGCGTGGCGCGGACGCCGTCGCCGGTACCGGAGAGTGCCCGGTGCTCCGTCTCGATACCCTCGATCTCTCGTCCTGGTCTGAAGACCCGATTACGGAGATGGAGCGCCTGGCGCCGCCGCGGACCGACGATGCCGCATACGTGATCTTCACGTCAGGATCCACGGGAACGCCGAAGGGCGTGGCGGTCACCCACGCCGGTGTGCTGGGAGTGGCGGCCGCGCAACGGACCGAGTTCGGCTTGGGGCCGAATGCTCGGGTGTTGATGGTGGCCGCGCCGACCTTCGATGCCTCGGTCTTCGAGGTGCTGTTGGCGGTGGGCTCCAGGGCAGCGTTGGTGGTGGCGCCGTCGAATTCCTATGCGGGAGCTGCGCTGACAGCTCTGGTGAAGGATTCCCACGTCGATGCGGCCGTGATCACCCCGACAGTCCTGGCCACCCTCGACCAGACCAACCTGGATGGACGACTGACGACGTTGATCACCGCGGGCGAGGCCTGCCCTGCGGAGTTGGTGGCCGCCTGGGCGCCCGGCCGGGCGATGTTCAACGCGTACGGCCCCACCGAGGGCACGATCTGGTCGACCTGCACCCCGCCGTTGTCTTCGGGAGGGCCTGTGGACATCGGCGCGCCGATTGCCGGTGTGTGCGCGTTGGTGCTCGACGCGCGGCTGAAGCCGGTGCCGATCGGCGTGGTCGGGGAGTTGTATCTGGCCGGGCCGGCATTGGCGCGTGGGTACGTGGGCCGGGCCGATCTGACCGCAGACCGCTTCGTGGCCAACCCCTTCGGAGGTTCCACGGTGCCGGGCACGCGCATGTATCGCACCGGTGACGTCGTGCGCTGGGCTCAGCGGGGGACGTTGGAGTACCTGGGCCGGGCCGATGCGCAGGTCAAACTGCGTGGACAGCGGTTGGAACTCGCCGAGATCGAGAACGCGATGCTGGTGTGCCCGCAGGTCAGGCGTGCCACCGCGGCGGTGTATCACCGCGATACCGCCGACCATCTGGTTGCCTACGTGGCATTGGAGCAGAACAGCACCGCCGATCACGATGCCGAAGTCATCGATCAGTGGCAGCAGATGTACGACGAGTTGTACGACGCCGAGCTCGAGGATCCGAAGATCGGCGGTGATTTCCGAGGATGGAACAGCAGCTACACCGGCGAGGCGATTCCGCTCGCGGAGATGGAGGAGTGGCAGTCGGCGACAGTGAACCGAATTCTGGCCCTGAAACCTCAGCGCGTACTGGAAATCGGTGCCGGTTCGGGCCTTGTGCTCTCTCAAGTCGCCCCCCACTGCGAGCTCTATGTGGGCACCGACATGTCGGCCGTGGCCATCGACAAGCTGGCGCATTCTCTGGAGGAGCAGAAAGTTCCGTGGCGGTACCGGGTTCGGCTGCTGGCCCGGCCCGCGCATGTCACCGATTCACTGCCGGTGGACTACTTCGACACCATCATCCTGAACTCCGTGATCCAATACTTCCCTAATTCCAGCTATCTGGACGAGGTGATCGACCGCGCATTCGGGCTGCTGGCCGCCGGCGGAAAACTCTTCCTCGGAGATGTGCGCAATCACAGCCTGCAGGGGGCATTCCAGACCGCCGTAGCGATGGCACGTAACGGCAGTGACGATATCGAGGATATTCGCCGCCGGGTGCAGCGGTCCGTCCTGGGTGACCCCGAATTGCTCTTGGCGCCAGAGTTTTTCACTACGTGGGCGACCAGGCATTCGTCGGTGGCCGGGTTGGATATCCAGGTGAAGCGCGGTGAATACGACAATGAGTTGTCCCGCTATCGCTACGACGTCGTCATCCACAAGGCTCCGACGCCGGTGCGTTCGTTGGCCGCAGTACCCACCTGTCCATGGACGGACTGCGCCGGCTTGAGCGGGTTGGATGCCAAACTGCGGGGTCAGCGTCCGACGATGATACGAGTCAGCGCTATTCCCCGCGCCGGGGTGATCGCCGACGTGGCGGCCGAACGTGCATTGGCAGCCGGTGAGTCGTTCGCCGACATCGCCGACATCGATGCAGCAGTTCTGCCTGAGCAGTTGTATCGGCTTGGTGAGGCGCTCGGATATCGGACCGTGGTCACCTGGGGTGCTGAGCCGGGTACGGTCGACGCGATCTACACGGCAACCACCGGTGGTGTATCCGTTCCGGTACAGACCGATCTGTATCTGCCGGCCGTCCGCAACCAGCAGCGCACCTCGTACTCCAACGATCCCGACGCCAACGGCAAGGTCAACGAAGTCCGGCAGTGGCTGGCTGACCGCTTGCCCGAATACATGGTGCCGACCCAGATCATCGTCGTCGAGGAGTTTCCTCTCACCACATCAGGCAAGATCGACCGTAAGTCGTTGCCAGAACCGTTGTTCGCCAGTGCCGTCTTCCGGGCGCCGCAGACCGTGGTCGAGAAGGCGATCGGCGAGGCTTTCGCCGATGTGCTGGGACTCGGGCAGGTCGGCCTCGACGACGACTTCTTCGCCCTCGGTGGAGATTCGTTGACAGCCACTCAAGTCTGTGCGCGACTGCAGCGGGAACTCGGCCGCGACGTACCGGTACGGTATCTGTTCGGCGCGCCCACAGTCGGTCGGTTGGCTGAGTGCCTCGACCATGAGGTGTCCGCGGTTGACGACAATGCAGAGCAAGTGGCCCCTGTCGAGGTTCTCAAAGAGGGCTCCGGAATTCCTTTGATTTGTATCCACGACGGGTTCGGGATGAGCCGGCAATACCGTGCTCTCGGTGATTACGTTGATGGTCCGATCGTTGGCATCAATCAAATACCGGAAGATCTGGACGTTGAATTCGCCTCGATCCGAAGCATGGCGGTCAGTTATGCAAACCGGGTGCAAGATCTTTATCCGAATGGTCCCTATCGGATTCTCGGTTGGTCTTTCGGCGGCGTAGCCGCCCAGGCTCTTGCGGTAGAGCTTCAGCAACGAGGATGTGACATCCGGCACCTTGTGTTGATAGATGCCACATTGAGCAGAAACAGATTTACGAAGCGTGTTGGACGAATCATCGGAAGGAATCGCCGCGTCGCCGAGGGTCGCGTTCTGGGATACATTTTGCAGACCAACAATATGGCGATCCCTGCTCCTTGGAAATTGCTCGCTTATCGACAGGCTGAGATGCTCATTCGGCGCCGGGGGGCCAAGCTTACTTCCCCGGCTCAATGGCTGCTGGAGTTCATGATCCAGAGCGTCGGTGTAAATCAGCAGTGCCTCGCAGAACACACGCCCGATGCATTCGATGGCGATATGGTGATGTTTTCCGCCGCGCCAAAACTGAAAGACGGCGGCGGCCTGGGCATGGGACCCTGGTGGAGGAGATTGCGAGAGCGACGGGCTGCCAAGACCCGTCTTGGCAACTGGCAACCGTACATTTCCGGTGCGATTTCCGCTCATGTGGTTGACAGCACACACTACGAGATGCTGACCGCAAAGTCGCTGAGTCAATACGGCAACAAGCTCAAGAGCTTGTTGACCTCCTGATGGATCGGCAGTTCGTCAAAAACGCGTGGTGAGCGGGTTTTTCGAAGCATCTCTGAGGCGGCCGCCCCCCAGCGGCGCTATCACCAAATGCCCGGTACCAGGCGGTGCGGAACTTTCTGTATGTAGTCGTGGTAACCGAACAACTCTTCCTTGAGTAACTTTTCTTCGTCGCGAATTCTCAAAGCGAAGATGAGGATGGCGGGAATCGTGAAGATCAAGCCCCAATAGGATCCGAGCGCAAGGGGAGTGCCTAAATATAAGCAGGTGGTAAAGGTGTACATGGGGTGTCGTACTCGACCGTATATTCCGGTAGAGACGAGTGGTTGGTCTTCTTCTACTCGGATGGTCGTCGCTGCATGGGTGTTCTGCGCGAAGACCAGTGTTATGCCGACAATTGCAATCAAAATCAGGATAAATCCCACTATGGAGATATGGGTCGGGACCGAGGACCATCCAAACCGGTGGTCGAGCGCGCTGACGACGACCAGTGCGAGCCAGAAAAGGTAATTGGTTCCGGCCAGGAGTTTCTGTACCGGCCGCGTTTCGGTGGCAAGCATGCGGCGTTCGAGCACATCGGGTGACCTTCGTAGGAGATAGAGACTCGAGACCCACGAGGAGATAATGATCACCGCGAAAAAGAGCCAGGCGTTCCAATGGTCCAACGTCCCGGCCGGGACAAACAAGAGCAACCAAAGGCCCAGCATCAGAATAAAGCCAGACAGCAGCATTTTGAGGATTGATTTCATGGACCCTCCCCGGGATCCCGTAATGATTTGTCTGACCTTCAGGGTACAGGTGAATTCTTACGGGCTCTATTGGTTTTCCGGCTTTCTTATCTGCCCGAGCCGTATTGTGTGCGGGCGCAAATATCGAGCGGAGGCAATCGTGGCAAATAGCCGCCCGCTCGGGCCATCGGCCCTTCGGGGTCGCGCTCCGACGGCAGTGTGGGGGCGGACCGATGAATCTTGCCGTCGCTTCGAAGTATGTCAAAATATGTTGCCACACAACTGATTTCGTCAGGCGGGCAACGCAGTGGGCGGCCGGCCTCGACGACTGCCGGGGGTTGCCGAAGACCTCCGTCGGCGAGTTCGTCGAGAGTCACCGACTGCCCGCCGAAGTCTGTGACGAAGACGTACCGCTCAATTCGTATTGATCACAGATACGTGCCGGCGAGCGAGTACTCGCTCAAGGCAGTGGAAAGCTGCCGACGTAGTTCATCTTTGGAGTTGAGGCGGCCTGGGAGGTAGGAAATCAGCGAGACGAAAACCCGCCCCTGCACCGTTCCCGACAGCATTGTCTGTAATCCGCCATACTGCTGCATCGCCGGCCTGTCTACACCCAAGTGGTGCAGTCTGAGGGCAAAGGATTCGGCTGGTGTGCCGTCTGGCCGGCCGGCGGCGGCGTCGACCTCTCCGACGTTGGATGCGCCGACGAGGTTGAACGCGGCACCTCGTGTCGCACTGCGGGCAGCCATGAGGAGGCGCTTGGACAACAGCGGGACCAGCGCGTTCAGTGCCTCGTCGGAGTCGGGCACGTCCCGGTGACGAATCAGCGCTTGTTTCACCGTGGCCCGGATGTCGCTCAGATCTGTTGTCGCGGATGCGGGGTCAATGGTGACTCGGACGCCGCTGATGGCGTTCGCGCGGGTGTCGTCTGGGGTGCGCTCGTTCACCGGAACTGTCACGACCACGGTACCGTCCGTGGCCACTCGTCCGGCGCGCTGGGCGAGGAGAGAAGCCAGGCCTACGAGCAGGGTGTTGCGCGTTCCGCCGAGTGCTCGGGCGCGGGCGTCCCACTCGTCGGCGTCGACGAATACCGTTGCCACCGGGAGGTTGTACGAATCTTCGGTTCCGACTGGTGGCGCAGGTGACTTGGCCTTCGGAGCTGTGCCGGCCTTGGCGCCGTTGCGACTCTTACGGCTGAAACGAATTGCCGAACCAATGGCACGGCTGATGGCGGGGATGTCTCTGAGGGTTTGGCCGGTGTCTTGGTAGATGGCTTGCCACCGTCCGCGTGATGTGGGGTCGGGCCAGGTGATCGGGTCGTCGTGGCCGAGGGCGGCGTCTGCCATCGCCTGCCACAGTCCGACGCCGTCGGTGAGGCAGTGTGAGACGACCAGGCTCACTCCGGCGCCGCCGTCGGTGAACGGCAGGGTGGCGAGGTGCCATGCGGGTCCGTGCTCGGAGTCGAGTGGAAAGTTGACCTGCTCGTCGAGCCAGTCATCGAATGCTTCGCGCGGGCGGGCCGATTCGACGAGCTCGAGGTCGGACGTACACGCGGTTGCCACCCAGCGGCTGCGGCCGAACGGCAACGGAGACTTTGCGATGCAGCGAGATAACCGTCCCCGCTCAAGATGGCCGTGGAACCGCCGCAGACCGTCGATGTCAATAGCATGGTCATACACCCAGACACACTGCAGAAGGGTGGCCGATTCTGAAGCTTGCCCGAAGTCGAACATCGTCTGATCGAGCAGGTCGAGAACATTGCGCATCAGATGACGCCGGTCGCCCGGACTATCAGCGAGACCCCAACCAATGCCAGGATGGCTGCCATGAACTTTCGGTGGTGAGCAAGTGCCAGCTCATGCAAACGCCGCAGCACCACTTCGGTCTTCTCCGGTGCAACTATATTGCTCACCAGGATGACTTCTTCAACGCTTAGCGCGACGATCAGGAACACGATGGCGGCACCGATTTGCGTCGTGATTCCGGCGCCTGAGGCAACGATGAGGGCCAGGGCAAATACAACTCCGTCGGCGGGCAACACCATGAGGCCGATGATGAGCGAAATCCAGGGAGAGCCGCTCTGCCACGCCTCGCGCGCGCTGGCCAGGATCCGCTGAGTCCGAGAGTTCTTTTCTGGCATCGTATCCTGTGCGGGACGTACCAGCCGAGAGATAGCCGGCAGCGTAGCCAGATCGAACTTCCCACCCGGCTCGTCCGCGTCCTGGCCCCGATCCCGCGTGTACGCGGCACGACTGCTCGGTGTTCGCTCGAACGAACGGGTCACCAGCACGATGGCGATCAGCAACAGGAGCGCACCTGTGGTAATCACAATGAGCTGGACGGTGGGGCTCTCAGTCGGCTGCCCGAAACTCCTCGTCAGTGCAGCTGACGTCGGTGTGGAGTGGAGTAAGACCAACGGGATGAGCAAATAGGCAAGGCCGACTACGAGGATGCCGATCCAGTAAACGAGCAGATTCTGCATGGGCCGTGGTCGCGAGAGCACCAGAAGGAGGATCCCGAGGCGCACGGGATTGACTGTGAACAACATTGCCAGCAGCAGTAATGGTCCCCACATGGCTTACACCGCTCCTGCCGGTGCGAGCTTCTCGCACAGCAGATCTGCCAAGCCGTGCACGGTGGTGATTCCTGTTGCCGAGATCCGTATTCCGGTTTCGTTCTCGATGCGGGTGCGCAGTTCGAGTGCGCCCAGTGAATCCATGCCGTATTCGGACAGGGGGCGGTCAGGATCGACACTGCGACGCAGGATCACACTGATCTGATCGGAGATCACATGCCGCAGCTTGGCCGCCCATTCCTCAAGTGGTAGATCGTCAAGTTCAGCCCGCAGCTTGCTTGTGCCCGTGCTGCTTCGGCCGATCGATCGGAATGCCTCCGCGAAGGGGCTGCGCTCGGCGAATACGGACAGCCACGGCGCTCCCGCGATCGGCGCGTATCCGGTGTACGCCCGGTCGTGACGCAGCAATGCTTCGAACGCATACGCACCCTCGTCGGGCGCGATGGCGATTCCGGCGCTTTCGGCCAGATCGGTGCCGCGGCCGATCTGCCCCCATGCACCCCAAGCGATGGCAGTACCCGGTAGCCCCTTGGACCTGCGCCACAGGCTGAAGGCATCCAGCCAGCTGTTGGCCGCGGCGTAGGCCCCCTGCCCGGGGGAACCGACGAGTGCCGCCGCCGACGAGAACGAACAGAACCAGTCCAGAGGCTGGTCGGCGGTAGCGGTATGCAGATTCCAGGCACCGTAAACCTTTGGTGCCCAGTCCCGCTCGATGAGCTCGTCAGTGATGTTGGTCAGCGCGGCATCCTCGATCACTCCCGCCGCGTGCAGCACCCCCCGCACCGGGAGCCCGCCGGCGGTGGCCACCGCCACCAACCGTTCGGCGGTGTTCGGATCGGCGATGTCGCCGCACTCGACGACAATGTCGACACCGGTCGCACGGATGCGGTCGATGATCTTCGATACCGTCTCGCTCGGCTGCGAGCGGGAGGACAGTACGATGCGACCACACCCGTTGGCCGCCATTCTCTCGGCCATGAACAAGCCGAGGCCACCGAGACCACCGGTCACGATGTACGCGCCGTCCGGCCGGTATACCCGGACCTGTGACGGTGGAACCACAAGCCGGCTGGAGCCGGTGTGCGGGATGTCGAGCACGAGCTTGCCGGTGTGCTGGGCACTGCTCATCAGCCGGATGGCGTTTGCCGCGTCGGCAAGCGGGTACCGGGTGAACTCGGGCATCGGCAGGTCGCCTTCAGCGCTCAGCAGGTACACCGTGGACAGCAGCTCCCGGAGTCGGTCCGGATGGCTGACCGACATCAGCGCCAGGTCGACGGCGTAGAACGAGAGATTGCGCCGGAAGGGGAACAGACCCAACCGGGTATCACCGTAGATGTCGCGCTTGCCGATCTCCACGAATCGTCCCCCGAAGGCCAGCAATTCGAGGCCTGCACGCTGGGCAGCGCCGGTGACCGAGTTCAGCACGATGTCCACGCCGTATCCCTGGGTGTCCTGACGTATCCGATCGGCGAACTCCAGGGTCCGGGAATCGTAGACATGCTCTACACCCATGTCCCGCAACAACTGCCGGCGCTGCTCGCTGCCGGCCGTCGCGAAGATCTCCGCGCCGGCAGCGCGGGCGATGGCCATCGCCGCCTGACCGACGCCGCCCGTCGCCGAGTGGATGAGTACCTTGTCACCGGATTTGATGCGCGCCATGTCGTTGAGGCCGTAATAGGCCGTGGCCGTGGCGATCGTCAGCGCCGCCGCCTCGGCGTCGGACAACCCGGCCGGCAAGGGGGCGGCCAGGCGTGCGTCGCAGGTGACGAACGTCCCCCAACAACCATCCGCACACAGACCGCCCACCCGGTCACCGACCTGGTGGTCCGTCACGTCGGGCCCGACCGCGGTCACGACTCCTGCGAAATCGATACCGAGCTGGGGGAGTTGGCCGTCGAAGGCGGGATAGCGGCCGAAAGCGACCAGGACATCGGCGAAGTTGATGCTTGAGGCGGTGACTGCAACCTCGATCTGCCCCGGTCCCGGTGGAACGTGTTCGCAGGCTACGAGTTCCATCGACTCCAGATCCCCGGGCATGCGGATCTGCAGCCGCATCCTGTCGCGCTCGTGATGGGCGATGGTGGTCTGCCGCTCCTCGGGACGCAGCGGTGCGATGCACAGCCGGGCGGTATACCACCGTCCGTTGCGCCACGCGGTCTCGTCTTCCTCTGATCCGCTGAGCAGCTGTGCGCCCAACTGCTCCACGTCGACGGTCTGGTCCACATCGATCTGCGTGGCGGCCAGATGGGGATGCTCGGTGCCGATGACCCGGATCAGACCACGTAACTCAGCCTGATCCAGATTGGCCACATCGCCGGCCACCACGGTCTGCGCATTGCGGGTCACGACATACAGGCGGGGCAGTTCGCCGCTTATCTCCGGCAATTCACGGGTCATGTGGACCAGATGGCGGACGTATTCTCGTCCCAACAACGGTGACTGGTCGGCGTGTTCACCGTCATTCGCAGCGGTGACGATGACCACTCCGGTGAATCGGCCGGCCCGTAGATGACTGCCGAGCTGCTCACAGGTGAGTGAGTCGTCAGCCTGGTTCGGCCAACTCATGCTGGTGCACAGTGCGCCACGGTCTTTCAGGATGCCGCACAGCTTGTCGGCAACTACGTCCGGGCCGGCGGCAGCGCTGATCACCAGCCAAGATCCGGCGTCTGCGTATTCCACCTCTGGCAGTTCCCGCTGACGCCATTCGACTGCGAGCAGTCTCTCGCTGAGAACCTGGTCGTGGTGTGCGCTTGCGGATGTGCCCGTGCCCAGGCGCAATCCCTGCACACTCAGCAGCACAGCGCCGTCCTGGTCGAGAACGTCGATGTCGGCTTCGATGCCTGTGGTGTCGACGGCAGTCAATCGCGTATAGCAGTAGTGCGCGTTGCGGGCCGGACCGTACCTGCGTATCCGTCGCACCCCCAGCGGCAACCCCAATACGTCGCCGAGCGCCTGGACATCGGGATGTGCCTCGACCGATTGGAAACACGCATCCAGGAGTGCCGGGTGCACCCCGTACGCGTCCTGCTGTGAGCGGATCGAACGGGGAAGCGCCACCTCGGCGAGCACCGTGCGCGCCTCCGCCTCACCGGTGTGAACGGTGACGAGGCCGGTGAACGCCGGGCCGTACTGAATGCCGTGCTGGCCCACGCGATTACGCACCTCGGCGCCGTCGTCGGGGCAGGGATGGGCGGTCACGATCGCGGATATGTCGTAGCTGGGCGGAATCTCGTCTGCCGCGGCCCGCAGGATGGCTGTCGCGTGGCGCACCGGCTGACCGTCCTCGTCGGTCTCGATTGTGAAGGCGGCGACACCGGGTGACGACATCGATGCAAAGGACGCGACCACCGTCTGTCCATCCAGCAGGAGTGCCCGCTCGAACCGGATGTCGCGGACTTCGCAGACGTCGCCCAGCACGGTCGCGGCGGCAACCAGCGCCATCTCGCAGTAGGCAGCGCCCGGAAGCACGGCAACCGAGCGAACTTGGTGATCGGCAAGCCACGGCTGGGCGACGGTGCCGACATCGGCCTGCCACACGTAGCGCTCCGGTTCCTCGTGCAGTCGGACGTTCGCCCCCAACAGCGGATGAACCGAGATGGTGCAACCGCCATGGGTCGGGGCTTCGTTACCACCGCCACTGAGCCAGAGCCTGCGATGCGTCCAGGTCGGCAGCGGGGCGTCGACCAGCTCACCTCGGGGGTTCAATACCGAGAAATCGACCGCGGCGCCGGCACTGTGAAGGTCGACCAGGAGTCCGCGCAGTCCGTTCGGCATCGATTGTTGACGGCGCATCGCCGCCAGGGCGGCCATCGGCGTCTCGCGGCCGGCGGCTGTCTGTTCGAGAGCCCTGGTCAGCAGTGGATGCGGCGAAAGTTCGGCGAAGACCCGGTGGCCGTCTTCCAGCGCAGCTTGCACCGCGGTGGCGAAGCGGACCATCTTGCGCATGTTGGTGACCCAGTACTGGGCATCGCAGACCGGCTGCTCCCGTGGGTCGAACAGGGTCGCCGAATAGAACGGGATCTCCGGAGTCATGGGTTTGAGATCTTTGAGCGCCTCGGTGAGATCGCTGACGATCGGTTCCACCTGTGGTGAATGGAAGGCCACGTCGACCGGGACTTCGCGGGCCATGATCCCACGTTGTTCCCAGTCCGCCACCAGGTCTCGCACCGTCTGCGTGGTGCCGGCGACGACGGTGGACTTCGGCGAAGCCACCACGGCCACCACAACGTCGTTGATGCCGCGACCCGTCAACTCCGAAAGTACTTGTTTGGCCGGCAGTTCCACGGCCGCAGTGGCGCCCTTGCCGGCGATCCGGGACATCAGCCGGGACCGGCGGCAGATGAGTCGCAACCCGTCTTCCAGCGTGAGCGCCCCAGCGACGACAGCTGCCGCGCCCTCTCCCAGGGAGTGTCCGATGACCGCGCCGGGGTGGACCCCGTGTGCTCTCATGGTGGCGGCCATGGCGACCTGCATGGTGAACAAGGTCGGCTGTAGCCGGTCCTGGCCTGTCACGGTTTCCGGAGAAGACATCGCCTCGGTCACAGAGAATCCCGACTCTGCCGCGATAACCGGCTCTGCCTGTGCCACGGTGGCGGCGAACACGGGTTCGGTCGCCAACAGATCGGCGCCCATTCCGGCCCATTGCGAGCCCTGACCGGAGAACACCCAGACCGGCCCTCGGTCGTCGCGCCCCACCGCGGCTTGATAGGGGGCGTCACCGTCGGCGACTTCGCGCAAGGCGGCAACAAGTTCCGTTCGGCTGCCGGTACTTACCGCAGTGCGTACCGGCCGGTGTACGCGGCGGCAGGCCAACGTGTAGGCCAGATCCGTCAGGGCTACATCGTCGTGTGCTTCCACCCAGTCGGCGAGCCGGCCCGCGGTGCGCCGCAGCTCGTCGGCGGAGGTGGATGACAACGGGAACAGCAAGGACTCGGGTGACTCGGCCGTCTCGGGTTCCCGGCCTCCTACCGGCGCTTGCTCCACGATCGCGTGAACATTGGTGCCCGACAGGCCGTAGGAGGAGACCGCTGCGCGCCGGGGATGGTGCCCGTTGGTGCACCATGGGGTCGTCTCCTGCGGCACAAAGAGATTGGTCGGAATAGCGGCGAGCTTGTCGGGCAGACGGGTGAAATGCAGGTTCTGCGGAACCTCACCATGCTGCACGGCCAGGACCGCCTTCATCAGCCCGACAGCACCCGAGGCTGCCTGGGCATGCCCGAGGTTGGTCTTGACCGACGCCAGTGCGCAAGGGCCGTCGACGCCGTATACCCTGGCCAGACTGGCATATTCGATGGGATCGCCGACGGGCGTCCCGGTGCCGTGCGCCTCGACCATTCCGACCGTGCCGGGATCGACGCCGGCCGCGCTCAACGCTGCCTGATACACCGCGGTCTGTGCTGCATCCGACGGTGTCGCGATGTTCACGGTATGACCGTCCTGATTCGCGGCCGTACCACGTACCACGGCAAGGATCCGGTCACCGTCCCGCAGGGCGTCGGACAACCGCTTGAGCAGGACCACGACGCAGCCCTCACCACTCACGAACCCGTCGGCTGCGACATCGAACGCGTGGCAGCGTCCGGTCGCCGACAGCATGCCCTCGGCCGAACCCGAAGCGAACTTGCGCGGATCCAAAGCCAGGGTGGCACCGCCCGCCAGGGCGAAATCGCTCTCGCCCTCGTGCAAGCTGCGACATGCCAGGTGAACTGCCGTCAGGCCGGAGGAGCACGCCGTGTCGACGGTGAGCGCAGGGCCGTGCACTCCGAGTGCGTAAGCGATCCGGCCGGAGGCCAGGCTGAAGTTGTTGCCGCTGAAGCCATATGCCGCCTCCAGCGCCTGAGCGTCGGCCGCCAGCATCTGGTAGTCGGCGTGCGTCATTCCGACGAACACCCCGGTCGACGAGTCGGCCAGCGCATCTCGCGTGAGGCCCGCGTGCTCCATCGCCTCCCAGGCGGTCTCCAGCAACAACCGTTGCTGCGGATCGAGTGCGGCGCTTTCACGTTCGTTGATGCCGAAGAACTCGGCGTCGAAGCCCGCGACGTCGTCCAGGAAGGCACCCCACTTCGACACCGATCGGCCGGGAACCCCTGGCTCCGGGTCGTAGTATTCGTCGGCGTCCCAACGGTCGGGCGGAACCTCGGTGACCAGGTCGTCACCGCGAATCAAGGCTTCCCACAGGCGCTCGGGGGAATCGATGCCACCCGGCAGGCGGCAGGACATCCCGATGATGGCGACCGGGGTGACCTGTGCGGCGGGCATGCGTGCCGCGCCGATCCCGGTATCCGTTTCCGGAAGCGCTCCGCCCACGATTTCAGATGCATTCAATTGCAACTCCTCCCGGCAAGCCTTTCCGCGGTTCATCCGCGATGAGGCCGAATGCCTGCATTCGTACGCCGAGCCGCAGAATTTGATCGCTGGTAGCGAGGGTCCATTAGCCGCTCAACGCCCGTCGCGGGCGCTCACAAACGTAACAGTATGTTCGCTGCGCAAAGTTGTCTCGCGATCGGATCAATCCGCAGCTGAGATGCAGGCGATTTCAACTACTTCGGGGCATATCGCCTGATCAACTCATATCGGTCAAGATCAGAGGCATTTCGCCGCTTTCGGGGCAACATTTAGCCTACTTCGACAGATGAGTGCGGAATGACGTGCATGTGATTCATAAGTCGACTCAAATTTAGTTTGCTGGCTGATCCGGATATGTCGGTGCGCTTGCCGCGATACTCTGACTGGCGTGGGCGAGGCATCAATTTTGACGTTGCTGCAGGAGCGTGCGGGTCTGCAGGGCGACGACACGGCGATGACGTTTGTTGACTATGAACGTAATTTGGACGGCTCGGCCGAGAGCCTTACGTACTCGCAGCTGTATCGGCGTGCGTGCAACCTGGCGCGGGAGATCGGCCGATCCGGTTCACCCGGTGACCGCGCCCTCATCCTGGCGCCACAGGGGCTGGACTACATCGTCGCGTTCTTCGGTGCGCTACAGGCGGGCCGGATCGCGGTTCCGTTGGCGGTTCCCATGGGCGGTGTCAGCGACGAGCGGGTCGGCTCGGTGCTTCAAGATGCGGAGCCGACGGTCATCCTCACCACCTCGGCGGTCGCCGGTGTGGTTGCCGACTACCTCACGGCAAACGACCTGGAGGCCCCGACGATCGTCGAGGTCGACACGCTGGATCTCGATGCTCCTGCCGGGACCGGTTCGCACAGCGAAAATCCCACGGATACCGCGTATTTGCAGTACACATCTGGGTCGACCCGGCAGCCGGCCGGGGTGATGATGTCGCACCGAAACCTGTTGGCCAACTTCGAACAGCTGATGTCCGGCTACTTCGCCGAGTTCGGAAACGTGGTCCCAGAGGGCTCGACCATCGTCTCGTGGCTGCCCTTCTATCACGACATGGGTCTGTATCTGGGCGTCTGTGGGCCGGTGCTCTCGGGTGTCCCAGCTGTGCTGACGAGCCCCGTGGCATTTCTTCAGCGTCCGGCGCGGTGGATACAGATGCTGGCGACCAATGGCCGTACCTACACGGCTGCACCGAATTTCGCGTTCGAGTTGGCGGTGCGCAAGACGTCCGACGAGGACATGGCCGGGCTCGACCTCTCGGATGTGCTCGTGATCATCACCGGCAGCGAGCGAGTGCACCCGGCAACGCTGGAACGTTTTACCCAGCGGTTTGCCAGGTTCAACCTGGATCCAGCCGTGATACGACCGTCCTACGGGATGGCTGAAGCCACGGTGTACATCGCGACCCGGGAATCGGGTGAACCGCCGGCGATCGTGCGATTCGAATCCGAACCGTTGACTGCCGGTGCCGCCCAGCGCTGTGAGAACGGAACGGGCACGCCGCTGGTCAGTTACGGCATCCCGGTCTCACCCACGATCAGGATCGTCGACTCCGAGACTCACGCCGAGTGCCCGCCGGGAACCATAGGGGAGATCTGGGTGCACGGTGCCAACGTGGCCAGCGGCTATTGGAACAGGGTCCGCGAGACCGAGTCGACGTTCGGTGCGCGCATCGTTTCACCGTCGGCCGGAACGCCGGAGGGGCCGTGGCTGCGCACCGGGGACTCGGGATTCATGTTCGACGGCGAGTTGTATGTCATCGGACGCATCAAAGATTTGCTGATCGTGTACGGGCGCAACCATTCTCCCGACGACATCGAGGCAACGATCCAGGAGATCAGCCGGAGCCGGTGTGCGGCCATCGCGGTCCCGGACGGTCATACCGAGAAACTCGTCGTCATCATCGAGTACAGGAAACGGCCCGAGTCTGCCGAGCAGCCCGTGGACCAACTCTCGGCGGTGAAACGTGAAGTGACGTCGGCGATCTTCAACACGCACAGTCTCGGGGTCGCGGATCTGGTTTTGGTGCCGCCCGGTTCGATCCCGATCACCACGAGTGGCAAGGTCCGGCGCGCTGCCTGTGTCGATCAATACCGGCAGGGCGAATTCGCCCGCTTGGACGCATGACCGCATTCGAGGATCGGAAGGTGAACCTGGCTTACGACGACCGCGGCGACGGCGAACCGGTGTTGTTCATCGCCGGTCAGGGAGGTCTCGGGCGGACTTGGGATCTTTTTCAGGTGCCCGCGTTTCGTGCCGCCGGCTATCGCGTGATCACCTTCGACAACAGGGGCGTGGGAGCCACGTCGGACGCCGAAGGGTTCACGTCGGCAACGATGGTGGCCGACACGGTCGAACTGATCGAGCGGCTCGACATATCTCCAGTCCGGGTGGTGGCGGTTTCGATGGGCTCGTACATCGCACAGGAACTGATGCTGTCGCGCCCCGAACTGGTAAGCCAGGCCGCGTTGATGGCCACCCGCGCCCGCCACGACCGTGCCCGAGAGTTCTTCGGTATCGCCGAACGGGACCTGGCCGAGGCAGGTGTGCGACTGCCTGCCACCTATGACGCGAAACTTCGTCTGCTTGAGAACTTTTCGCCGAGGACGTTGAACGACGAGGACACCGTTCGGGACTGGATAGACATGTTCACCAGATGGCCGGCGAAGGTGACACCGGGTATCCGTGCCCAGTACGGCGTCGCGCCGCAGAGTGACCGGAGGCCCTCATACCGGGCCATCACCACCGACGTGCTCGTCATCGGCTTCGCCGACGACCTCGTGATGCCGCCGCACCTCGGAGCGGAGGTGGCAGATGCCTTGCCCCACGGGCGATATCTCGAGATTCCCGATACCGGCCACCTTGGTTTCCTGGAACGGCCGGAAGTGGTGAACTCCGCGATTCTGGACTTCTTCTCGAATGGCGGTGGCCGTGCGGATCAGGTGCGGAATGGTTCCGACGTACAGCGGACGCACAGTTGGCCGTCAGCAATCTGAGACTTGTTAGCTGAGTTAATCCGTTCCCGGGTCGGAGGTGCCCCGAATGCATTACGATCGCGTATCACCTTGGGAGTGGACCGATATGGAGGTGGCCTGAATGATGTACTTGTCAGGTTCGAGCTGTCCCGCCCGAGCTGTCGTGGGTCTGCCGTGACCGTCCAGCGTGGCTGGCTCCGAATGCCGGCTGCGTCAGACCCGTCGGTGCCTGGTCGAGGATTGCGGTCGATACACTTCGCCCAGTCTCGTGGCACGGATGGTCCGGAATAGGCTGCGAATTCAGGGGGTTCGTGAAACGTGGGGGTTCTGAAGCGGATTTGGATTCCGCTGTTGATCTTGGTGGTCCTCGGTGCCGGGGGATTCACCGTCATGCGGCTGCACGGTGTGTTCGGCTCTCAGACCCGCCCTACGTACGCCGACACCGAACTGGAGGAACGCAAGCCTTACGACCCTAAACAGTTGGTGTACGAGGTGTTTGGCCCGCCGGGAACGGTGGCCAACATCAGCTACTTCGACGTCGACGCGGAGCCTCAGTTTGTCGAGGGAGCAAGCTTGCCGTGGTCATTGAAGTTTCCGATGACCGAGGCCACGGCATTGGTCAATGTCATCGCACAAGGCGATAGCAACCGAATCGGCTGCCGCATCATCGTCGATGACGAGGTCAAGGCGGAGCGGGTCGAGAATGGCGTAAGCGCCTTTACCTACTGTCTTTTGAAGGCCGCATGACCAGCCCGGAGACCAGCCGCAAACCGCCGCTCATCGCGCGTGCGATCCGCCTGCTCGCGGTGCCGATCATCCTCGGGTGGTTGGTGATCGCATATCTGCTGAGTGCGGTGGTTCCGCCGCTGGAGCAGGTCGAGAAAGAGCACTCCGTATCGCTGATACCCAACGACGCGCCGTCGTTCGAGGCGATTCAGCGGATGGGCCGGAACTTCGGCGAAGCCACCTCGAACAGCGCGGCGATCATCGTCTTGGAGGGGCATCAGCCGCTCGGCGATGAAGCGCACCGTTACTACGACGATCTGGTTCGCCAGCTCAAGGCCGACACGGCACATGTGCAGCATGTGCAGGATTTCTGGGGCGACCCGCTGATGGCCGGCGCGGCGCAAAGCGCCGATGGCAAGGCCGTTTACGTCCAGATGGGGCTCGCCGGCGACCTCGGCCAGGCTGCGTCGAACGAGTCCCTGGAATCGGTCCGGGAGATCGTCGAGCGGAGTTCACCGCCTCCTGGCGTCCAGGCGTATGTCACCGGTCCGGCGGCGATGGTGGCCGATCTGAGCGCGAGTGGCAACAAGACCGTCCTGCTCGTCACAGGTCTGAGCCTCGCCGTGATTCTGACGATGTTGCTCTTTTTCTTCCGATCGATCTTCACCGCCGTGATCCTGCTGTTCCTGGTAGGCATTCAATTGCAGGTAGCGCGCGGGGTGGTCGCATTTCTCGGGGATCAGGGTCTCATCGGCCTTTCCACGTATGCGGTCAATCTCCTGGTGACACTGGGCATCGCGGCGGGGACCGACTACGGCATCTTCTTCGTCGGGCGCTACCAGGAGGCGCGTCAGGCCGGCGAGGACAAGGAACTGGCGTTCTACACCACGTATCGCAGCGTCGGAAAGGTGGTGCTGGCATCCGGATTGACCATTGCCGGTGCCGTTTTCTGCCTCAGCTTCACCCGCTTGCCGTACTTCCGGACGCTTGGCATTCCGTGCGCCCTGGGCATGGTGGTGGCGGTGGCGGTGGCCCTGACACTGATTCCGGCGGTCCTCTCGCTGGGCAGTCGAATGAGATTGTTCGAGCCGAAGCGCCAGATCATTGCGCGCCGGTGGCGCCGCATCGGGACTGCGATCGTTCGCTGGCCCGCACCCATTCTGGTCGCCGCCTGCGCGGTCTCATTGATCGGCCTGCTGGCGCTGCCGGCGTATCAGGCCGGCTACAACGACCAGAACTATCTGCCGAAGGACATTCCCGCCAACGCCGGTTACGAAGCTGCCGGCAGGCACTTTCAGCAGTCGTTGATGGCGTCGCCGGACGTCCTGCTGGTCGAGGCCGATCATGACATGCGGAACGCATCCGACTTTCTGGTGTTGAACAGGCTGACCAAGGGCGTTCTGGCGGTGCCCGGCGTGGCCCGGGTACAGGCGGCGACCCGGCCGGAAGGTATTCCGCTCAAGCACACCACGATTCCGTTCATCATCAGCTCGTCGAACGCCGGCCAGTTGCAGCTCCTGCCGTTTCAGAAGGCCCGCATGA
Source organism: Mycobacterium sp. DBP42 (assembly GCF_005924235.1). Classification (NCBI taxonomy): domain Bacteria; kingdom Bacillati; phylum Actinomycetota; class Actinomycetes; order Mycobacteriales; family Mycobacteriaceae; genus Mycobacterium; species Mycobacterium sp. DBP42. Next base: position 174,971 of record NZ_VCMY01000007.1, on the reverse strand, counting down.
ACGACCTGCTCGTCCAGGCCGACGAAATTTCGAAAACCATCGCGGTGATGGAACGCATGTACGCACTGATGCAGCAACTCGCCGTGACGACCAACAATCTGGTGGGCAAGACGCACGAACTCGAAGACACCACGCTGGAGTTGCGGGACCACATGGCGGACTTCGACGACTTCTGGCGCCCGGTCCGAAACTATTTGTACTGGGAGCCGCACTGTTTCAACATCCCGCTCTGCTGGTCGATCAAGTCTCTGTTCGAGGCACTCGACGGTGTGGATCAACTCACCGTGTCGATGCATGAGCTGATCGGCAACCTCGATCAGCTCAACCTGCTGATGCCGCAGATGATCGCCCAGTTCCCCGCGATGATCGCGACGATGCGGAGCACGCGGACCATGATGCTGTCGATGCGCAGCACCATGGCGGGGGTGCTGGCGCAGATGGACGAGATGTCCGATGGTGCCACCGCCATGGGCCGGGCATTCGACGATGCCAGGAATGACGACTCCTTCTACATCCCGCCCGAGGTCTTCAAGAACGCGGACTTCAAGCGGGTCATGGACGTGTTCTTGTCGCCGGACGGGAAGACAGCGCGCCTGCTCATCTCACAACGCGGGGATCCCGCGACGCCCGAGGGTATCGCGCGCGTCGATCCGATCAGAACGGCCGCCGAGGAGGCACTCAAGGGGACGCCGTTGGAGAGCGCCAAGCTTTTCTTGACCGGAAGCTCGGCGATGGCAAAAGATCAGGTGGACGGGTCGACCTATGACCTGATGATCGCCGGAATCGCCGCGCTGTGCCTGATCTTCATCATCATGCTGATCATGATTCGAAGCCTCGTCGCGGCCTTGGTGATCGTGGGGACGGTGGCTCTGTCGCTCGGCGCCGCTTTCGGCTTGTCGGTCCTGATCTGGCAGCACATTCTGGGAATCCAGTTGAACTGGATCGTGCTGGCGATCGCACTCATCATCCTGTTGGCAGTCGGGTCTGACTACAACCTGCTGTTGGTGTCCCGGATGAAAGAGGAGATCGCGGCGGGCATCAACACGGGCATCATCCGCGCCATGGCCGGTAGCGGAAAAGTGGTGACGATCGCGGGCCTGGTGTTTGCCGCAACCATGTTGGCGATGTTGGCCAGCGATGTGCTCACCATCGGCCAGGTGGGTTCCACCATCGGGATCGGCTTGCTGTTCGACACCCTGATCGTGCGGGCGTTCATGACACCGTCCATCGCCGCCCTACTGGGCAGATGGTTCTGGTGGCCGTTGCATGTTCGACAGCGACCGGCCAGTGCGATGCTGCGGCCGATCGGGCCGCGGCCGCTGGTTCGTTCCCTGTTGCTCAACCCCGACGAACGCTGATCGTGGTGAGCAACAAGCCACCGCGTATTGCGAGGATCATTCACCGACTGGCGGTGCCGATCATTCTCGGCTGGTTGGTGTTCGTCGCTGTCGTCACCTTCGCCATCCCGTCGCTCGAACAAGTGGGACGGCAGTATTCGGTGTCGCTGGTACCGAAAGATGCCCCGTCGTTTCAGGCGATGCAGCAGATCGGCCGGAATTTCGGTGAATCGGATTCCGACAGTGTGGCGATGATCGTTCTGGAGAGCCAGGAGCCTCTGGGCGACGAGGCGCACCGCTATTACGACGACCTGGTGCGGCAGCTGAAGGCCGACACCCGCCACGTGCAGCACGTGCAGGATTACTGGGGCGATCCGCTCACCGCGCCGGCGGTCCAGAGCGCCGACGACAAGGCGGTCTACGTCCAGCTGAATCTTGCTGGTAACCAAGGCGAATCGCTGGCGACCGAATCCGTAGAGGCGATCCGGGGCCTCGTGGCTCGGACGCCGGCACCCTCGGGGCTGAACGCGTACGTCACCGGCCCCGCGCCGCTGGTCGCGGACATGAACCATGCCGGCGACAAATCGATCATCAAGATCACCATCGTCACACTCGTGGTGATCCTCGCGATGCTGCTGCTGGTCTACCGGTCGATCGTCACTGCGGTGCTGCTTCTGGCCATGGTGGGTATCCAGGTTCAGGCTGCGCGGGGAGTGGTGGCATTCCTCGGAATGCACCAGGTCATCGGGCTTTCGACGTTCGCGGTCAACCTGCTGGTGTCGCTCGGCATCGCGGTCGGAACCGACTACGGCATATTTTTCCTCGGCCGGTATCAGGAGGCGCGACAGGCCGGGCAAGAACGGGAAGCCGCTTTCTACACCACATTTCAGAGCGTGGGCAAGGTGGTATTGGGCTCTGGGTTGACCATCGCCGGAGCGATCTTCTGCCTGAGCTTCGCTCGACTGCCCTATTTCCAGACCATGGGTGTTCCGACTGCCACGGCGATGGTTGTCGCGGTCATGGTCGCGCTCACCCTGGTTCCTGCGGTGCTCTTGGTGGGCGGGCGTTTCGGGCTGTTCGAACCCAAGCGAAAAATCATCGTTCGCCGGTGGCGGAGGCTGGCGACGGCGATCGTCCGATGGCCGGCACCCATTCTGGTCACCGCCTGTGTGATCGCACTTACCGGCTTGTTGGCGTTGCCGGCCTACGAGACCAGCTACAACGACCGCCTCTATGTCCCTGGAGACATTCCTGCCAACGTCGGATACGCCGCTGCCGAGAGGCACTTTCCGCAGTCCCGGATGACGCCTGACATCTTGATGCTCGAGGCCGACCACGATATGCGTAATCCGGCGGATCTGCTCGTGTTGAACAAGTTGGCCAAGGGAATCTTCGCTGTTCAGGGCATCTCCCGCGTGCAGGGGATAACGCGTCCCGAGGGGAACCCGATCGATCGGACGTCGATCCCGTTTCTGCTCAGCTTGCAGAGCGCCAATCAGCAGCAGGTGTTGCCGTTCCAGCGGAATCGTATGGAGGACCTGTTGAAGCAGGCCGACGACATCACCACGCTGATCAACATCACGCAGCGGCTGTACGGTATCGGTCAGCAAATGGTCAGCACGACGGATCGAATGACAGAGAATACGCGTGAATTGGCGGAGGTCACCGATGAGCTCCGTGACCACGTTGCCGATTTCGACGACTTCTTCCGGCCGATCCGCAACTACTTCTACTGGGAACCGCACTGCTTCGACATTCCTTTCTGTTGGTCGACGCGGTCTCTGTTCGACGCCCTCGACGGGGTCGACGCGGTCTCGGACCAGATGAGTGATCTCAGCAAAGAGACCGACAAGCTCAACGTGCTCATGCCCCAGCTGATGGGACAGTTCCCGAAGATGATCGCGAGCATGAAGACGATGCGGTCCGCGCTGCTGACCATGCACAGCACGATGGCCGGCACCTTCGCTTTGATGGACGAGATGAGCACGAACGCCACCGCCATGGGACAGGCCTTCGACGCCGCCCGAAACGACGACTCCTTCTACCTTCCGCCCGAAGTCCTCCAGAACGAGGATTTCAAACGTGCGATGAACCTGTTCTTCTCACCCGATGGAAAGTCGGCCCGTTTCATCATTTCCCACCGCGGGGATCCCGCCACGCCCGAAGGCATCTCACGGGTCAACGCAGTGGTCGACGCGGCCGAAGAGGCGCTCAAGCTGACTCCGCTGGAGCACGGCAGGATCTACCTGGCAGGCACGGCTCCGACGTTCAAGGACATGCGCGACGGCTCCACTTACGATCTGCTGATCGCCGGCGTGGCCGCACTGTGTCTGATCTTCGTCATCATGCTGTTGGTGACGCGCAGCCTGATCGCCGCGCTGGTCATCGTCGGCACGGTGGCGCTGTCCCTCGGTGCGGCGTTCGGGCTGTCGGTGCTGATCTGGCAGCACATTCTCGGCATAAACCTGCACTGGCTCGTCCTCGCGATGTCCGTGATCGTGCTGTTGGCCGTCGGGTCCGATTACAACTTGCTGCTGGTGTCCCGGATGAAGGAGGAAATCCATGCGGGCATCAACACCGGGATCATCCGCGCCATGGGCGGCAGTGGAAAGGTCGTGACGGCAGCCGGTCTGGTCTTCGCATTCACCATGATGTCGATGGTGGTCAGTGATCTGCGAATCATCGGTCAGGTGGGTTCGACGATCGGCATCGGCCTGTTGTTGGACACCCTGGTGGTACGTGCGCTCATGACGCCGTCCATAGCCGCGCTGCTGGGCCCGTGGTTCTGGTGGCCGCAACGGGTGCGCCAGCGGCCGGCCAGCGCGTTGCTGCGGGACACCGCTCCGCGGCCGGTCGTGCGGTCCCTCCTGCTTCCGTCAGACGAGCGCTGACTCCTGGGTCTTCGGTTGGCGCCACCGCAAACTATTTCTTGTGGAAATTAATAAAATTCGTCGACAAAGCAGCAAATTGCCAAAACGCGCAAGCACATTCACGATCGACGGGTAGAGTCCGGGCATCGGGGGGAGGAGGTCTACGCATGAATGAACGATCGCAGATAAAAGCGGCAGTTGCCGTCGGCGCCTTGGCAATGTCCCTTTCTGCCGGGGCGGGGGTCGCGTCCGCAGACCCCAGGCTTGATTCGGCTGTGAACACCACCTGCAACTATTCACAGGTGATGGGCGCGCTCAATGCGCAGAGTCCCATGGCCGGTGCATCGCCGGCGGTGCAGTCGGTCCTGGGGCAATTCCTGGATTCGCCACGGGATCAGCGGCAGCGCATGGCCGAGGGCATCGCCGCTCAACCGGCCAACCAGCCGTATCTGGGGTTGTTGCAGACGGTTTTCGACACCTGCAACAACTTCTGAGCGGGTTCAGCGCCGGGGTTTGACACCGCCCAGTTGGGCGGTGAGCGCGTCGGCCGTTGCCACCAGCGCCTCGGCCCGCTCGGCGATCTCGTTGTCGGTCAAGGCCGTTCCGATGTGCAGTGAGGCCGCCATGACCTGACGTTGGTAGTGGTCGAACACCGGTGCGGAGATGACGCTGATATCCGAGCGTCCGTCGGTTCCGCCCTCATCGCGCAGGTAGACCCGTTCGCCGATGTCGGAGACCAGCTCGCTGAGCAGTGCGCGTAGTTCGTCGGGCAGGTTGGTCGACATTCCCGCCATCAGTGCGTAGAGCCTGCGACCACCGGGAGTCAGTCGTTCCACCAGATACCCGTCGGCGCGGCAGTTTTCGATCACGCGCTGCAGCCGGGCGGATTCGGTGCGCAGCGGGATCGTCGGCGCCTTGGCCAGCCAGGTCCGCAGCGCATTGTCATCCCACAGCACGAACATCAAGCCGACCGGCGGAGCGAACGGATAGCTCTGGCCTACCCGCACGCCGGGATCACGGCCCGGCGGCCCGACCAGCTCGAGCACGGTGATCCGGTCGTCGACCACCGCTGTCAGGCCCACGGAGGTGTCGAAAGCGGCTGACAGTGCGTGTAACTCGGCGCGCGCCGCCGGGTTGACGCGCATCGACTCCTGGGCTGCGTGCCCCAGGGTGATCAAGCTCGGTCCCAGACGGTAGGTCTTGTCGCCGTCGTCGCGGATCAGGTAGCCGGCGTCGACAAGTGTGCTCAGGATGCCCAAGCACGTCGGCTTGCTCAGTCCGACTCGGCGGGTGAGCTCGGAGAGCCCGAATCGATCCTGCGGATGGCGGGACAGAAAATCCAGGATGGCCACCACCCGGGCGGTGGGCGGTGAGGCACGGCCGGCCGGCTCGTTGTCTGGCATCGGGCCCTCCCGGGGCGTTGACTCGCATTGGAACACGTTCTAGTGTCAGGTAGGAAACTCTACCACCACGGTCCAATATTGGACCGAGAGAGCAGATGCTGGATGTACTCACAACCACTGGCTGACGCCATCGCCGAGGCGGAACGCTTGGTGACCGCCGCGCCGTTCATAGAGTCGGAAGCGGATCTCCTCGAGGGCCTGCAGTACCTGGCCGGGTGTATCGCTGCCTGCACCCATGTCGGGTTCAACTACGACCGCGACCACCCGTTCCTGCACAGCGGAACCGGGCCCTTCACCAAGATGGCCCTGGACAACCCCGACACCCTGTACTTCGGTACCCGCGTGCAGCCCGGACACGAGTACGTCGTCACCGGCAAGCGCGGCACCACCACTGATCTGAGCTTCCAGATCCTCGGCGGTGAGTACACCGACGACAACGTGCCGATCAGCCAGGCCGCATTCGACGATCGGGAACTCGACATCGCCGCCGACGGCACCTTCGAGTACCGCTTCACCCCGACAACCCCGTCGCAGCTGCTGATCCGCGAGGTCTACAACGACTGGTCGGCGCAGCGCGGCTCCATCAGCGTCTCGCGCACCGACACGGCAGGAACCGCCCCGGCGCCGCTGACCAAAGAGCTGATCGAGAAGCGTTACGCCGTCGCGGGCAAGCAACTGGTGCAGCGAGTCAAGACGTGGCTGCAGTTCCCCAAGTGGTTCTATGACAACCTGCCGGTCAACACGCTGACCGAACCCCGCCTGACACCCGGCGGGCTCGCCACCCAGTACTCGTCGGTCGGGCACTACGACATGACGCCGGACCAGGCCATGATCATCACGCTGCCGGTGCCCGATGCGCCCTACCTGGGCTTCCAGCTCGGGAGCCTCTGGTACATCTCGCTCGACTACATCAACCATCAGACCTCGCTGAACGGCGCCCAGGCGCAAGCCGACCCGGACGGCAAGATCCGCATCGTGGTGTCCGAGAACAACCCTGGTGTCACCAACTGGTGCGAGACGCTGGGGCATCTCAAGGGATACGTGCAGTTCCGCTGGCAGCGCGTCTCACGTGAGCTGACTGCCGAGGACGGGCCGACGTGCGAAATCGTCGACCTCGACGCAGTGGCCTCGAAGCTGCCGTACTACGAGAGCAACAAGATTTCCGACGAAGACTGGCGCGCGCGAATTGCGCTGCGGCAAAAGCTCATTGGCGAGAGGATGGTGGGCTGACCGTGACCGGGCTGCTCGATGGCAAGGTAGTGGTGATCAGTGGTGTCGGACCCGGCCTCGGGACGACGCTGGCGCGCCGATGTGCGGAGAACGGGGCGGACATCGTGCTGGCCGCCCGGACGGTGGAGCGGCTGGAGGACGTCGCCAAAGAGGTGACGGCACTGGGGCGTCGTGCGCTCGCGGTGGGCACCGACATCACCGATGACGAGCAGGTCGCCAATCTGGTGGCCCGCACGATGGAGGAGTACGGCAAGGCGGACGTGCTGATCAACAACGCGTTCCGGGTGCCGTCGATGAAGCCGTTCGCGAACACCACGTTCGAGCACATGCGGGACGCCATCGAGCTGACCGTGTTCGGCGCCCTGCGCATGACCCAGGGCTTCACTCCGGCCCTGGAAGCCGCCAAAGGCTCGGTGGTGAACGTGAACTCGATGGTCGTGCGGCACTCGCAGGCCAAGTACGGCGCCTACAAGATGGCCAAGTCGGCCCTGCTGTCCATGTCGCAGACTCTCGCAACCGAGTTGGGGGAGAAGGGCATCCGGGTGAACTCGGTGCTGCCCGGCTACATCTGGGGTGAGACCCTGGAGGGCTACTTCAACCATCAGGCCCAGAAGTACGGCACTACCGTCGAGCAGATCTACAACGCCTCGGCGGCCGGGTCGGACCTCAAGCGGCTGCCGACCGAGGACGAGGTGGCCTCGGCGATCCTGTTCATGGCCAGCGATCTGTCCAGCGGCGTCACCGGCCAGGCCCTCGACGTGAACTGCGGAGAATACAAAGCATGATGCGAAGGCGACGACGAGCGAGGAACGAGCGAGGACCGGAGCGAGAAGGAGTCGAGCCATGAGCGGCGCGCCGCGTACCAACGTGGGCACCGTAGAGGACCTACACGCCTCGGCGGTGAAGGCCTGCGGTCTGGAAGATTTCGGCACCGACGACGACAACTACCTCGAAGCGCTCGGCGTGCTGCTCGAGTCCTACCAGCGCGACGCCGATCTGACCGAACTCGGCAGCAAGATGCAGCGCTTCTTCACCCGAAATGCGCTGGTGGCTCGTCTCGTCTCGGAAGCCGCGTTCAAGCAGCATCCGCAGCACGCCGATGTGCCGATCGAGCGGCCGATCTTCGTCACCGGCCTGCCCCGCACCGGGACCACGGTGATCCACCGGCTGCTGGCCGCAGACCCGATGCATCAGGGTCTGGAGATGTGGCTGGCGGAGTTCCCGCAGCCGCGCCCGCCACGGGAAACCTGGCCGGACAACCCGGTGTTCAGCGCGCTCGATGCCAGGTTCAAGCAGGCGCACGAGGAGAACCCGGATTACACCGGCCTGCACTTCATGACCGCCGACGAGGTCGAGGAATGCTGGCAGTTGCTACGCCAGTCGCTGCACTCGGTGTCCTACGAGACCCTGGCTCACGTTCCGACCTATTCGCGGTGGCTAGCCCGGCAAGACTGGACCAAGTCTTATCGGCGGCATCGGAAGAACCTGCAGCTGATCGGTCTGAACGAGCCCGAAAAGCGTTGGGTACTCAAGAACCCCAGCCACTTGTTCGCCTTGGATGCGCTGTTCAAGGTGTACCCGGACGCTCTGGTCGTGCAATGCCATCGACCGGCGGAGACGATCATGGCCTCGATGTGCTCGCTGTCGCAGCACACGACGGCCGGCTGGTCCAACACGTTCACCGGGAACGTGATCGGTGAGGACGCCATGGAAACCTGGTCGCGCGGCTTGGAGTTGTTCAATACCGAACGGGCCAAACACGATCCGGCCCAGTTCTGTGACGTCGACTATTCCGAGTTCGTATCAGACCCGATCGGGGCAGTCGAAGGCATCTACCGCACGTTCGGCCTGGACTTCACCGAGGCTGCCCGGCAGGCGATGATCGACAGTCACAACGCCAGCAAGCAGGGGCCGCGGGCGCCCAAGCACACGTACTCGCTGGCTGATTACGGCTTGACCGACGAGGCGGTCAAGGAGCGTTTCAAGGGACTCTAGTTCCCGTGACCAGACACAAAACTGCCCAATTTCACGCGAAATTGGGCAGTTTTGTCGGCCTCTCGCTTGCGGGGGACCGCTCGGCAATGAGGATCAGCCGTCGCCGGGGGAGGGGGCCGAGGACACCTCTTCCAGGCATCCCTCGGCGACGGCATGTTTGATGCTGTCGCTCAGCCGCGGACATGACCGGGCCCGGGCCGGGTCGCCACCGGAGGAACGTATCTCTTCGAACGTCGCACAACGTCGCACCGCCTCGGAATTCCATTGCACCGAGGTGTGTTCCGCGCTGAGCTTTTTCACCTGCACCGCCACGTGGCAGAACCGGCAGTCCACCGACACCAGGCCCGAGGTCAGGTAGCGCTCACGGTCGCGGGCGCTGGACTCACGCACCGCAGCGGCCCGTTGCGGGTCGGATGCGAAACTCGGCGCCTTGGCCCATGATCCGCCGGAGGAGCCCGCGTTGCCGCCACCGTGATGATCGTCGTCATCGTGGCCGCCGTGCAGCAACAGCATCGAGCGGGCCAGGTCCTCGACCTCCGGCGCCTGGCTCCGCTCGTTGCGTTTCGTCATCAGCTGGACTGCGCTGTTTCTTTCTCGGCCGACTTCTGTTCGGCTTGAAGCTTCAGGTTCTCCTCGACCTCCACGTGCCACTTCTCGTTGGCCGCGGTGGTGTCGATCTCCATCTCGAAGCGGTCGGTCATGTCGGGTGTGATGTCGGCGACATCGACGTAGAACTGCTGGTACCAGCGGCGCATCTGGTAGACGGCGCCGTCCTCCTCGACCAGCAGCGGGTTGTCGATACGGGTCTTGTGCTTCCAGATCTCCACGTCCTGCAGGAAGCCCTGGCTGACGCCGTCGGTCATCGCGTCGGCCAGTTTCTGGGTGGTCTTGTCGTCCATACCCTTGGGCTTTTCGACGATGACGCCCCACTGCAGCATGAACGAGTCCTGGGTCACCGGGTAGTGGCAGTTGATCAGGATCGACTCGGCCTTGTAGCCGGCGTAGTTGTTGTGCAGCCAGTTGATCATGAACGACGGCCCGAAGTAGGAGGCTTCGGAATCCAGGTGCGACTCGCCGTACTGGGTCCCCATGCCGCCGATGTCCTGGCGGCCGACGTTGTGCAGGTACTGCGAGGCGATGTGGCCCTCGAAGACGTTCTTGAAGTACGTCGGCAGACCGAAGTGGATGTAGAAGAAGTGTGCCATGTCGGTGACGTTGTCGATGATCTCGCGGCAGTTGCTGCCCTCGATCAGCATCGAGTTCCACTGCCACTCGGTCCACTCGTCGCTCGCGGCTTCGGGGATCTCGGGAACGCGCACCTCGGGCTGCGGGTCATTGCCTTCGTGGTCATGCCACACGAACAACAGGCCGCCGCGCACGTCGGTGTGCCAAGCCCGGGTGCGGGCCAGGCGCGGGGTGCGCTTGGCGTAGGGGACGAGCTTGCACTTGCCGTCGCCGCCCCAGCGCCAGTCGTGGAACGGGCAGGCCACCTCGTCACCCTTGATGGTTCCCTGCGACAGGTCACCGCCCATGTGCCGGCAGTAGCCGTCGAGAATCTTCACCTCGCCCTTGGAGTCGGCGAAAACCACCAGTTTGGTGCCGAACGCCTCCACGGAATGCGGCTGACCGTCAACGAAATTCTTGACCGGTCCCAGGCAGTGCCAACCCCGCGCGTAGCGGTCTGGCAGGGCGCCGGTGTCGATCTCTCTGATGCCGGCATGTTCGGTAGTCACGGTGGGCCTCCCGTATCGGTGCTCTTAACTAGAACACGTTACAGTTTTTTGAGCCCGGATGGCAATAATTCAGGCGTGACCTGCGGCATACCCGCCGTGAACGGGACTTACTCCCGCTCCGGAAGGCCAATTTTCAAGGCGATCTGTTGCATCCGACCAACGGCGGCCACCGTCTGTGGCGAGACCGGGTCGTCCGGATTGCTGTCGAACTCCAGGCGCACCACTGCGCGCCCCTGGGTGTACATCAGCAGCGTCACGGCCTTCTTGCCGTCGGGCGCCATGCCCGATATCACGGTGCCGTTGGTCCCCACCGGAACCGGTTGCGGCTGGCCCCCGGTCACCATGGTGCTGACTGCCGCGGAGGCTTGCTTCAACGTTGCCGATGCGGTCGCCACATCGGGGTAGATCAAGATCGTGTCGGCGATGGCCCGGGTGTCGTCGGCGTTGACGAACAGCGCGCTGGCACCTTCCTGCCCGTCCGGATTGACCTTGCTGGTGCGGGCGGTGAACACCTCCGGCGGAATGCTGACGTCCTCCGCCTGTAGCAACAGGTAGCTGTAGTCGGAGGCCTGCGATTTCGGCGTTTTCGATGCCGTGGCCGATGGCGAGGTGGACGGCGTGGCAACCCACGGCGTACTCGGCGAATCGCCGGTAGGCGAGCACGCGACCACCGTGCTGACGATGGCTGCAGCAAGGCCGGTGGAAATCAAGAACCTGGGGTGGTTTGTTGTCGTGAGCGACATAGTTACTGTTCAGGGTACGCGTCGCCGCGCCGGGACCGGTTTCCTGCGGTATATGTGGACGATGCCGCTGTATTCGTTCGAGGGCCGGGCGCCCGTGATCGACCCGAGCGCATTCGTCGCCCCGACGGCAACGTTGATCGGCAACGTCACGATCGAGGCCGGTGCCTCGGTGTGGTTCAACGCCGTGTTGCGGGGCGACTTCGCCCCGATCGTCATCCGCGAGGGCGCCAACGTCCAGGACGGTTCGGTGCTGCACGCGCCACCGGGGATCCCGGTCGACATCGGCCCGGGTGCAACGGTTGCCCACATGTGCGTGGTGCACGGTGCACACGTGGGCGAGGACGCGCTGATCGCCAACCACTGCACGGTGCTCGACGGGGCGGTGATCGGCCGGCGCAGCCTGATCGCGGCGCACTCACTGGTGGTCGGGGGCACCAAGATTCCCGACGAGGTACTGGTCACCGGAGCGCCTGCCAAGATCCGAGGACCCATCGCAGGCACCGGTGCGCAGGTATGGGTGCAGACCAACCCGGCGGCATACCGGGAGCTGGCCCAGCGTTACCTCACGGGTCTCGCCGAACTCTAGCCGTCGAGCTTTTCGGCGCTCGCGCGGTCCACTTCCCAGTAGGCCCGCAGGGCCACGAGTTGTCCCGCGTCGTTCGCCCGGTAGGTGAAGACACCCGGGGTGGTGATGCGGTGCCCGCCCATCGTGGTCACGATGCTGCCGACGTTGGCTTCCTCGCTGCCGCACTGGAACGTGTCGACGAACTTGAACTCGAGGTTGTCGGTCGGGGCGATCGCCTTGTCCCAGAACGCCGCGATGGCTTCTTTGCCCCGGTGGCCCTTGCCCTCGGGATCGAAGAAGGACGGCCCGATGGGATCCTGCACGATCGCGTCGTCGGCGAAATTGGCCAGCCAGGCTTGCTTGTCCCGGGCAGCCACCGCGTCCCGGGACCGCTTGCCCGCCAGGTGAGCTGGGTGTTCAGGATCGGTGATGGTCATCTCAGTCCTGCCATCCGGAGTGGATATAGGTGTCGGCGAACCGTTTCAGTGAATCCTGCTTCTTCTCCAGCGGGGCGTCGAAGCCCAGACCCTCGAGCATCCACGGAATGACGATGTTGTCCGTGATGCCGGCCTGTGCCAGCTCACGGTGCCCGTCGAGATCGAACTTGTCGATGCACACCGCCTGGAACTCGAACGGTTCATCGGCCCGGCCGTATTCGGCCCGCAGCTTGTTGATCGTCGTCACTGTCTCAGCCAGCTGTGTGCACGTCATCATCGCGCTGGTCCAGCCGTCACCGGCCCGAGCCGCCCGCTTGAGTGCGACCGGGGTGTGCCCGCCGACGTAGAACGGGACGGGCTTCGACGGAGCCGGGCTCATCTGCAAGCGCTCGAAATCGTAGAACTCGCCGTGGAATTCGACCATGCCGCCGCCGAGCACGAGCCTGAGCACCTCGATCATCTCGTCGACACGGGCGCCGCGCTTTGCGAACGGCACCCCGCACCACTCGAATTCCTCTGGTGCCCAGCCGATCCCGATGCCGAACCCGAACCGGTTGTCGGTGAGGTTGGCCACCGAACCGACCTGGCGGGCCAGAAGCAGCGGGTTACGCGACCCGAGCTTCATCACGTTGGTGTAGAAGCGCAGCGTCGTGGTGACCGCCCCCATCGAGGCCGCCGCGATCAGCGGGTCAACCCACGGCGTCTCGGCGTTCCACATCCGCGAACCATCCGGGGTGTACGGGTAGTCCGCGGCCTGCTTCTCCATGTAGAACAGCGAGTCCGGCAGCGCGATCGAATCGAATCCGACCTCCTCTGCGGTGCGGGCCAATCCGGTCAGATGCTCCAGTGGCCCCATGGCCACGCTGAGCGTGTACTTCATGCGGGCTGTCATTTGTCAGCCGGCTTGTCAGCCGAGACGACCCACATCGAGTAGTACTGCGCGCCACCGCCGTAGGCATGGCCCAGCGCCTTGCGGGCGCCCTCGACCTGATGATCGCCGGCCTTGCCCATCACCTGGATCGCCGATTCGGCGAACCGGATCATGCCGGACGCGCCGATCGGGTTCGAGCTGAGCACACCGCCGGAGGCGTTGAACGGGATCTTCCCGCCGATCGCGGTCTCGCCGGCTTCGGTGAGTTTCCAGCCCTCGCCTTCGGCGGCAAAACCGAGGTTCTCCAACCACATCGGCTCGAACCAGGAGAACGGTACGTACACCTCGGCCACATCGATCTCGTCGATCGGGCTGGTGATCCCGGCATCGCGCCACAACGCCGCCGCCGCGTCCCGGCCTGCCTGCGGGTTCACCTGGTCGCGCCCGGAGTAGGCCAACGGTTCGGTGCGCAGCGCGGTGGCGTGGATCCAGGCCACCGGGTGACCGTCGGCAACCCGTGCGTCGGAGGCCGCCTCGTCGCCGATCACCATGGCCGCGGCACCGTCGGATGACGGGCAGGTCTCATCGAACCGGATCGGGTCCCACAGCATCTGCGAGGCCATCACCTTTTCCAGTGTGATGTCGGGCTGGTGCAGGTGGGCCAGGGGGTTCTTGGCGCCGTTGATCCGGTCCTTGACCGCGACCATCGCGCCGATGTGGTTCGGAGCGCCGGAGCGGCGGATGTAGGCCCGCACGTGCGGCGCGAAGTAGCCGCCCGCGCCCGCGCCGACCGGCTTGGTGAATGGAACCGGAATACTCAACGCCCACATGGCGTTCGACTCCGACTGCTTCTCCCACGCCATCGTCAGCACCCGGCGGTACTTGCCGGACTTGACCAGGCTCGCGGCGACGATCGCGGTCGAACCACCCACGGAACCAGCGGTGTGGACGCGGATCAGCGGCTTGTTGGTGGCGCCCGTGGCATCGGCCATGAACAGCTCGGGCATCATGACGCCCTCGAAGAAGTCCGGCGCCTTGCCGACCACCACGGCGTCGATGTCGGCCATGGTGCAACCGGAATCGGCGAGCGCCTTGTCGATCGCCTCGCGCACCAGCCCGTTCATCGACACGTCGTGCCGTTTGGCGACGTACTTGGTCTGCCCGGTGCCGAGTACCGCTGCTTTGTTAGCCATGCTCAGGCTCCTCTGCTCTTCACGCAGGCGCTCATCGCCCGCCCTCCAGGACCGCGACCAGATTCTGTTGCAGCGCAGCGCCACTGGTGGCGTGCGCCAGCACGCGCCCGGCAGAGCCGGAGAAGATGTGCTGCGCGGCGAAACCGATGCGCTCCAGGCCGGCCGAGAACATCGGGTTGGCGGCCAACGCGCCACCGGAGGGGTTGACCTTCGTGCTTTCACCCAGCCCGATCGCCTCGGTGAGGATCAACTGCTGGTGGGTGAACGGGGCGTAGATCTCGGCGACCTCGATCGAGCTCACGTCACCGCCGGTGGCGGCCTGAGCCGACGCGGCAGTCGAGGTCGAGACCGTCAGATCGCGCGCACCGAGCACCGGGGTCTCGATGCGGTGCTCGAATCCGGTGATCCAGGCCGGGTTTTCGCGCAGTTCGCGGGCCCGGTCGCCGGCTGCCAGGACGATCGCCGAGGCACCGTCGGTGATCGGGGCGATGTCGTGGCGGCGCAGTGGTTCGGCGAAGTACGGACGGTCCAGCAATTCGCTGATGCTGCCGGTGACCTGCTCACGGTCGATGCGGCCACCCGCGGCATACGAGTCCAGGGCCACCTGAGCCATCTGCTCGGCGGTCCATTTACCGGCATCCAGACCGAACCGGGCCTGAAGTCCGGCCAGCGACACCGCATCCGGCCACAGCGGCGCGACGGTGTAGGGGTCGGTCTGCAGGGCCAGCACCCGGCGCAGCACACCCGCCGAAGACTTGCCGAAGCCGTAGACCAACGCGGTGTCCACCTCGCCGGTCAGGATCTTGATGTAAGCCTCGTACAGCGCCCAGGCCGCATCCATCTCGACATGCGATTCGTTGATCGGCGGAACCGCGCCGATCGAGTCGATCGCCGAGATGAACGAGAAGGCCCGGCCGGCAAGGTAATCGGAGGAACCCGAGCACCAGAAACCGATATCGGTCTGCTGGAGACCGAGCTCTTCGTAGAGGCTTGCAAAACACGGCATCAGCATCTCGACGCCGTTGGTGGTGCCATCAGTACGGCGCACATGCGGCGCATGCGCGAAACCGACGACGGCTACTTCACGAGAAGACATGTGGTCCCTTTACAGGTGGTGCTTGTAGCTGTCGTAGTCGGCGTCGGGCTCGCCCGTCGGCCGGAAGTGTGAGATGTTGTCGATGCCGAGATCCCATTCCTCCTGGGGCTTCCACACCGCTTCGACCCGCATGCCCATCCGCACCTCGGACGCATCGATGTCGGTGACCAGATGCAGGAACGGGATGTCGGCGCCGTCGAGCAGCACGTATGCCGCGACATATGGCGGCTTGATGCGCTGGCCGGCGAACGGGATGTTGATGATCGCGAAGGTGGTGACCGTGCCCTTGTCCACCAGCTCGACGAACTGGTCGAGTTCCCGGCCGGTGGCCGGATCGGCTTCCTTGGGCGGGAAGTACACCTTGCCGGTGTCGCCGGAGCGCGCGCCGAGCAGCTTGCCGTCGCGCAGGCCGCGCAGATAGGTGCTCTCCGGACGCGAAGCGGTGTGCTGGATCTCGATGGCCGACGGGACCACCAACATGGTGACCGGGTCACGGTCGTCGGCCGCCACGGCGGGGACGTCCTCGGCGGTTTCGCCGGGGACGAAGTACGCGATGTCGGTGATCGCACCCACCGGCTCGTCGACCCAGTGCACGTGCACGCGGGCCCCGGTGGTCAGCTCACCTTCGGCGACGTCCACGGCATGCAGCAGCGGTGTGTCGGCGCCGTCGAGCTTGATCAACGCCCAGGCGAACGGCCGGTCCAGCGGCTGCCCTTCGAGGGGTTCGGGTTGCCAGGTCCAGGACATCACGGTCCCGGTGCTGGAGACGGGTACGACCTCGGTCAACGCCTCATAGGTGACCGGGTCATACTCAGCGGGTGGCACATGCACGCGTCCGTCGGACCCGCGCACGCCGACGATCCGGCGCTCACGCAGGGCAGTGAAGAACTGGCTGAGCAGCGGACCGACTGAACGGGTGTAGTCAAACGACAGTTTCAGTGGCGCGGAAAGTGGCGGCTCACGGTGATCTGTCGAGGCCGGGCGGCTTTGGCTGGCTGTCACACATCGAGTAGAACAGGTTCTAACAATCGTGGCAAGGACACGTGGGAAGGCAATCTAAATGAAGCTCGGTCTGCAACTCGGGTACTGGGGCGCGCAGCCGCCCACCAACCACGCCGAACTCGTGGCCGCGGCCGAGGCGGAGGGCTTCGACACCGTCTTCACCGCAGAGGCCTGGGGCTCGGACGCTTACACCCCGCTCGCTTGGTGGGGGCGGGAAACGACCCGCATGCGCCTGGGCACGTCGGTCATCCAACTCTCGGCCCGTACGCCCACCGCGTGCGCGATGGCCGCGCTGACGCTGGACCACCTCTCCGGTGGCCGCCACATCCTCGGCCTAGGGGTGTCCGGCCCGCAGGTGGTCGAGGGCTGGTACGGCGCGAAGTTTCCCAAGCCGCTGGCCCGCACCCGCGAGTACATCGACATCTTGCGCCAGGTATGGGCGCGCGAGGCTCCGGTCCACAGTGACGGCCCGCACTACCCGCTGCCGTTGACCGGTGAGGGTACGACCGGCTTGGGAAAGAACCTCAAGCCCATCACGCATCCGCTGCGTGCCGACATCCCCGTGATGCTGGGCGCCGAGGGGCCCAAGAACGTCGCGTTGGCGGCCGAGATCGCCGATGGCTGGCTGCCGATCTTCTACTCGCCGCGCATCGCCGGCATGTACAACGAGTGGCTCGACGAGGGATTCGCCCGCCCCGGCGCCCGGCGTACCCGCGAGACCTTCGAGATCTGTGCCACCGCGCAGGTGGTGGTGACCGACGACCGGCCGGCGATCATGGAGTTGATGAAGCCCCATCTGGCGCTGTACATGGGCGGAATGGGTGCCGAGGACACCAACTTCCACGCCGACGTGTACCGCCGGATGGGATATGCCGAGGTCGTCGATGACGTCACGAAGCTGTTCCGCAGTGACCGGAAAGACGAGGCCGCCAAGATCATCCCCGACGAACTGGTCGACGACTCCGCGATCGTGGGGAACCTCGACTACGTCAAGGAGCAGATCAAGGCGTGGGAGGCCGCTGGCGTCACCATGATGGTCGTGGGTGCCCGCTCCGCCGAGCAGATCAAGGACCTCGCGGGTCTCGTCTGAAACCCGACTAGACACTTTCTTGCAACCTGTCTACTCGAGGTTCTAGATTTATGGCGTGAGTCACAGTGCCTCCGCCTCCGGGCCCTCGCAACACACCGTCGCCGGCTCCGTGCTGACGATGCCGGTGCAGATCCGTACCGCCGAGCAGCACATGGCGATGTTCTCGGTGGACGCCGATGCCGCGCAGCGCATGATCGAGTACAGCGGCATGCGCGTATACCGGCATCGACCACGCCGCGCGATCGTGGTGCTGATGCTGATGCGCTACATCGACGGCGATCTGGGCCCGTACCTGGAGTACGGCACCAACGTCATGGTGAACCGGCCGGGAGCCGAAGGTTCGGGGCTGCGCGGCATGGGCTCGGCCGGTGCCCTCGTGCATCACCTCCCGGTCGACGGGGAGTTCACGCTGCAGGCCGGCCGCCAAATTTGGGGTTATCCGAAAGTCCTGGCGGACTTCACCGTTCATGAGGGCAAGCCGTACGGGTTCGAGGTGAATATCGACGGCCGGCTGGCGGTCGGGATGGAATTCAAGCCCGGCCTGCCGGTGCCGTCGGCATTGACCGCCAGGCCTCAGGTGCAGTCCACCTTCTCCTGTCTCGACGGGGTGCTGCGCGAAACCGAAGGCCAGATGCGGCTTTCCGGCGTGCGCTACCGGCCGGGCGGAGCCCGGATCCGGCTCGGTGACCATCCGTACGCCGCAGAACTCGCGGAGCTGGGCCTGCCCAAGCGGGCGATGCTGTCCAGCTCGGCCCGCAATGTGCAGATGACGTTCGCTGACGCCAAGGAGATTTCGTGACCCAGGTCCTTCCCTCTACCAAGCCTGATGTCGACCTGGCCGACGGGAGGTTCTACTCCGACGGCGGCGCGCGCGAGGCTTACCGCTGGATGCGGGCCAACGAGCCGGTGTTCCGCGACCGCAACGGCCAGGCAGCCGCGACGACGTATCAGGCCGTCCTCGATGCCGAACGCGCGCCGGAGCTGTTCTCCAGTGCCGGCGGCATCCGTCCGGACCAGCCCGGCATGCCGTACATGATCGACATGGACGATCCGGCCCACCTGCTGCGGCGCAAGCTGGTCAACTCCGGCTTCACTCGTAAGCGGGTCATGGACAAGGTGCCGTCGATCGTGACCCTGTGCGACACCCTGATCGACGCGGTGTGTGAACGCGGGGAATGCGACTTCGTCCGCGACATCGCCGCGCCACTGCCGATGGCGGTGATCGGCGACATGCTCGGGGTGCTGCCCAGTGAACGCGAAATGCTGCTGAAGTGGTCCGACGACCTGGTGTGCGGGCTTTCGTCGCACGTGGACGAGACCGTGATCCAGAACCTCATGGACACCTTCGCCGCCTATACCGCGTTCACCAAGGAAGAGATCACCAAGCGGCGGGCCAATCCATCCGACGACCTGTTCTCGATCCTGGTCAACGCTGAGGTCGAGGGTCAGCGCATGAGCGATGACGAGATCGTCTTCGAGACGCTGCTGATCCTGATCGGCGGCGACGAGACCACTCGGCACACGTTGTCGGGCGGCACCGAACAACTGCTGCGCCATCGCGATCAGTGGGAAGCGCTCGTCGCGAACGGAGAGGCGCTGCCCGGCGCGATCGAGGAGATGCTGCGCTGGACCTCGCCGGTGAAAAACATGTGCCGCACGCTGACTGCCGACACGACGTTCCACGGAACCGACCTCAAGGCCGGCGAGAAGATCATGCTGATGTTCGAGTCGGCCAACTTCGACGAAGCGGTCTTCGGGGATCCCGATGAATTCCGGATCGACCGGAACCCCAACAGCCACTTGGCTTTCGGCTTCGGCACCCACTTCTGCCTGGGTAACCAGCTGGCCCGCCTGGAGCTGCGGCTGATGCTCGAGCGCCTGCTGGTCCGGCTGCCCGACCTGCGGCTGGCCGAGGCTGCAGAGGTGCCGCTGAGGCCCGCGAACTTCGTCAGCGGACCCGAGGCCATGCCCGTGGTGTTCACCCCGACGGCGCCGATCGGGTCGTAGGTGATCGGGCTCTAGGAAGGCCGCTCGACGCCCTCCGGCGGTCCGATCAGCGCCGGTGTGCGGTCACCAGCCACGCCGGTAGCTGTGCCCGGCCGTCCGAGCCGATCGTCACATTGCGGTACTCGAAACCGGCCGGCAGGCGCCGTGGCGCATTGACCCGCGCCCTCGCCGGCCTCACCGCATCGACGGTGAGGTGTTCGCCGACAATGTCGCGAAGCTCTCGCTCGGTGAACGATCGTGGACCGAATTCGGCATCGGGAGGAAAGGCGTCGCTGGCGAATACCAGGGAAAAGAAATTACCGCCTCGCTTCAGGGACCGCGCCGACGATCGCAGGTAACGAGCCCTATGTTGCTGCGGCAAACAGTGGAGCACCAGTCCGTCGATCACGGTGTTGAAGTATTCTTCGAAACCTGTGGATTTGCTCAAATCGGCTGTGCTGAAGCTGGCATTCAATCCACTTCGTGATGCGGCTCGCCGGGCTTTGGCGATGGCGTCCCTGGACAGGTCCAGCCCGATCACTTCATAGCCGAGCGCGGCAAGACTCAGTGTCGTCACGCCAACCCCGCACCCGGAGTCGAGGACCGGGCTCGCTAGCCGGCCCTGTCGATGAAGGGCGCTTATTTCCGGCTGCATTTCCCCGATATTCCAGCCAGGTTCACCCGGGGCGTAGTCGGCCTCGCCGCGGTAAATCTCATCCCAGTCCACGGAATTTACATTGAAAGTAGGCATATTGCCGATGGTACTCGCGCGGGACTTTCCAATTCCCACTCGACTTTCAACGATGGTGAAATTCGGAATTGCGAATAATACTACCGGCGGCTGAATGGGGGCGCTGAAGAATATATCGAAATCCTGAGGCAATCCCGATAAATGGTTGAGTTTGTTCGGGTAATGGTGGCGTGGGCCCGTCGGCACGGCGATGTGGCGATCGTCATCAGTGGCATCTGGCTGAATCGTTTCCGGCGTGACATGATCCGGCCCGGTAGGCGAGTAAGGCCGGATTCTGACCTAAGTGCGGGCGTCGGTCAGGTGCCAGATCGTGGCCGCGCCGTCCTGCCCACTCGTCGCTGCGACTGTGTACTCCTATGTGCCAGCTAGGTATTCGCTGTGCAACCTGTACACGGGGTTCGCATAGGTCATCTAATTATACAGCCTCGCGACATCGGGGGATGTGACGCGACGATTAGAGGAGTGCACGTGATGGCACGACATTTGACTGGGCGAAGCGTGTTGAGCGGAGTGGTGCTGGGTGGGGCGTTGTTGGCCGGAGCCGTCGGAATAGCCGGTCAGGCCAGTGCGGCGCCGGTCCCAGCGCCCACGAGCGTTCAGGTTGGGGGACCGGCTCCGCTGTCCTCATTCCCTGCTCCGCCCTTGCGGCCGTGGGGCCCGCCACCGCCGCCGCCGGGGCATTGGGGACCGCCCCCGCCCGGACATTGGCGCTGAGAGCCTGAGATGAACCGAGGCCCTGCTCGAAATATCGAGCAGGGCCTCGGTTTTGCCGTGCGGGAGCCGATGACAACGCTGAAGATTGCGGCTTGATGCCGACCGAAATCTTCAGCGCAACGTCGTCCGGCGCTACTTCATCTGGAAGACGGGCGCACGCTTCTCCTTGAAAGCCAGCGGGCCCTCCTTGGCGTCCTGGGACAGGAACACCGGGATGCCGTTGGCGGTGTCGGGCTTGAACGCCTCGTTCTCGTGCATGCCCTCGGTCTCGCGGATGGTCTTGAGGATGGCCTGCACGGCCAGCGGGCCGTTGTTGTTGATCACCTCGGCGATCTCCAGGGCCTTCTCCAGTGCGGTGCCGTCCGGCACGACGTGACCGATCAGGCCGTACTCGAGGGCCTGGGCGGCGGTGATGTGCCGTCCGGTCAGCAGCATGTCGCACGCGATGGTGTAGGGAATCTGGCGCACGAGGCGCACAGCCGAGCCACCCATCGGGTACAGGCTCCACTTGGCTTCGGAGATACCGAACTTGGCACTCTCGCCCGCGACGCGGATATCGGTGCCCTGCAGGATCTCGGTCCCGCCGGCGATGGCCGGGCCCTCGACCGCGGCGATCAGCGGCTTGGTGAGCCGGCGGCCCTTGAGTAGACCATCGATGCGCGACGGGTCGTAGCTGCCGTCCTTGAACGAGTCGCCCGGCGGCTTCTTGGTTGCCCCCTTGAGGTCCATGCCCGCGCAGAAGTACCCGCCGGCACCGGTGAGGATGCAGGTGCGGATCTCCGGATCGTTGTCGACGCGGTCCCAGGCGGCCACCATGATCGAGAGCATCTCGGTGGAAAGGGCGTTGCGCGCCTCCGGCCGGTTCAGCGTCAGGATCAGAGTGTGTCCGCGCTGCTCAATGAGGGCATCGGGCCCTTTTTCGGTATCGCTCACGAGTGTCAGCTCCTATGCATTTTCAACCCAGACTTGTCTCGAAATGTAACACGTTCTAGTTTAGGTTCTGTGGCTCTGAATATTGCTGATCTTGCCGAGCACGCCATCGACGCTGTGCCGGACCGTGTCGCGCTGATTTGTGGCGAGGAGCAGTTGACCTATGGCCAACTGGAGGAGAAGGCCAACCGCCTGGCTCACTACCTGATTTCCCAGGGCGTCAAGAAGGACGACAAAGTCGGCCTGTACTGCCGCAATCGCCTCGAGATCGTGATCGGGATGCTGGGCATCGTGAAGGCCGGCGCAATCCTGGTCAACGTCAACTTCCGTTACGTCGAGGGCGAGTTGAAGTACCTCTTCGACAACTCCGACATGGTCGCGCTGATCCACGAGCGTCGCTATGCCGATCGCGTGGCCAACGTGCTTCCGGAGACGCCGTTGCTGAAGACCGTTCTGGTCGTGGAGGACGGAACCGACGACGACTACCAGCGTTACGGTGGCGTCGCCTTCGAGGATGCGCTGGCCCAAGGCTCGCCCGAGCGTGACTTCGGCCCGCGCAGCGCCGACGACATCTACCTGCTCTACACCGGCGGCACCACCGGATTCCCCAAGGGCGTCATGTGGCGTCACGAGGACATCTACCGGGTGTTGTTCGGCGGCACGGACTTCGCCACCGGCGAGCCCGTGGCCGACGAGTACGACCTGTCCAAGCAGGCGGTCGCCAACCCGCCGATGGTCCGGCTGCCCATCCCGCCGATGATCCACGGCGCGACACAGTCGGCTACCTGGATGGCGTTGTTCACCGGCCACACCGTGGTGCTGATGCCGGAATTCGACGCCGACGCCGCGTGGCGGCTGATCCACGAGCACAAGGTGAACCTGCTGTTCTTCACCGGTGACGCGATGGCACGGCCGTTGCTCGACGCACTTATCGCCCACCAGGACGCCGGCAACGAATACGACCTGTCCAGCCTGTTCCTGCTTGCCAGCACCGCAGCCCTGTTCTCGACGAGCCTCAAGGAAAAGTTCCTCGAACTGCTGCCCAACCGGATCATCACCGACTCGATCGGCTCCTCGGAGACCGGCTTCGGCGGTACCTCGGTGGTCGCCAAGGGCCAGTCGCACACCGGCGGCCCGCGCGTCACCATCGACAAGAACACCAAGGTGCTCGACGAGGACGGCAATGAGGTGGTCCCGGGTTCAGGGGTGCGCGGCATTCTCGCCAAGTGCGGCCACATCCCGGTCGGCTACTTCAAGGACGAGAAGAAGACCGCCGAGACGTTCCGGACCTACAACGGCGTCCGCTACGCCATCCCCGGTGACTACGCCGAGGTCGAGGCTGACGGCAGCGTGACCATGCTGGGCCGTGGCTCGGTATCGATCAACAGCGGCGGCGAGAAGATCTACCCCGAAGAGGTCGAGGCAGCGCTCAAGGGACACCCGGACGTGTTCGACGCGCTCGTGGTCGGGGTTCCTGACGAGCGCTTCGGTCAGCATGTGGCAGCCGTCGTGCAGCCGCGCGAGGGGGCGCGCCCGACCCTGGCCGAGCTCGATACCTTCGTGCGCAGCGAGATCGCGGGCTACAAGGTGCCGCGCAGCCTGTGGTTGGTCGACGAGGTCAAGCGCTCGCCGGCGGGCAAGCCCGACTACCGGTGGGCCAAGGACACCACCGAGGAGCGGGCCGCCGATGACGTGCACGCGAATCATGTTGGAGCGAAATGATGAAGACCGATCTCTGCGAGAGGTTCGGGATCGAATACCCGATCTTCGTGTTCACCCCGTCGGAGAAGGTGGCCGCCGCGGTCAGCAAGGCCGGCGGTCTGGGCGTGCTGGGTTGCGTGCGATTCAACGACGCCGACGACCTCGAAGAGGTTCTGCAGTGGATGGACGCCAACACCGACGGTAAGCCGTACGGCGTCGACGTGGTGATGCCGGCCAAGATCCCGACCGAGGGCACGGCCGTCGACATCAACAAACTCATCCCGCAGAGCCACCGCGACTTCGTCGCGAAAACCCTTGCCGATCTCGGAGTTCCGCCGCTGCCGCAGGACGAGGAGCGCAACGAGGGTGTGCTGGGCTGGCTGCACTCGGTGGCCCGCAGCCACGTCGACGTCGCCCTCAAGCATCCGATCAAGCTGATCGCCAACGCGCTTGGTTCGCCACCCAACGACGTCATCGAACAGGCGCACGCCGCAGGTGTTCCGGTGGCCGCGCTGGCCGGCAGCGCCAAGCACGCGCTGCGCCACGTCGAGAACGGCGTGGACATCGTCGTGGCCCAGGGCCACGAGGCCGGTGGGCACACCGGCGAGATCGGGTCCATGGTGCTGTGGCCGGAAATCGTTGATGCCCTTGACGGCAAGGCCCCGGTGCTGGCTGCCGGCGGTATCGGCACCGGCAAGCAGGTGGCGGCCGCTCTGGCGCTGGGAGCCTCGGGTGTGTGGATGGGCTCGGCCTTCCTGACCGCGGCCGAGTACGACCTGGGCCACCGGCTGCCTGGCGGCACCTCCACGATCCAGGAGGCGCTGCTCAAGGCGACCACGGCTGACACCGTGCGCCGCAAGATCTACACCGGTAAGCCGGCCCGGTTGCTCAAGACCAAGTGGACCGACGCCTGGGATGCCCCGGACGCACCGGAGCCGCTGCCCATGCCGCTGCAGAACATCCTTGTCAGCGAGGCCCACCAGCGGATGAACGAATCCGACAACCCCGACACCGTATCCATGCCGGTCGGACAGATCGTGGGCCGGATGAACAAGATTCGCCCCGTGGCCGACATCATGGCCGAATTGGTGAGCGGTTTCGAGGCGGCGACCAAGCGCCTGGACGGCATCGCCGGAAGCTGAGTCTTCGCGCAGGCTCGACGACGTCGAGGCTCGGTATGGTTGGACCGGTGAACGAAGCACAGGCGCTGGCAGCGAACCGGGACAACTGGGACGACCGGGCCGATGTGCATGCCCAATCCGAGATGTATGACGTTCCAGGGTTTCTCGCCGACCCCACCGATATCTCCTGGGTGGTGCGCAATGACCTTGAGGTGCTCGCGCCGCACCTGCCGGAGAGCGGGGTGAGCGACCGTTCGCTGCTGCATCTGCAGTGCCATATCGGCACCGACACCATCTCCTGGGCGCGGCTCGGAGCCCGTGATGTGCACGGAGTAGACCTCTCGCCCAACTCGCTGCGGCACGCGGCCCGGATCGCCGAGGCCGACGGCCGCCGTGACATCACCTGGGTCGAGGGCGACGCGCGGTTCGCCTCGACGCTGATCCGGCGACGCTTCGAAATCGTGGTGACCAGTACCGGAACCATCGTGTGGCTGCCGGAACTCGCGAATTGGGCTCGGTCGATCCATGACCTGCTCGAGCCGGGTGGAGTGTTCATGATCCGCGACGACCATCCGCTCCTGAGTGCCATGGACTGCGAGCCGTGGGACGTCACCGACGACTATCTCAGTGGCGGGGGCGTCCGAACCTACGACGACGCAGGGACTTACACCGAGAATTCGGCCGGTCAGATCACCAATGCGCGCAACCACGAGTGGCGCCACGACCTGTCCGAAGTCGTGATGTCCTTGCTGCGTGCCGGGCTCGTCATCGAGGCATTGGCCGAACTGCCCTACATGGACTGGCAGGCATTCCCGGCCCTGTTGCCCTGCGAACAAGGCTGGCAGCTACCGCCCGGCGCGCCGCGGATCCCGCTGAACTTCGCGGTCGTCGCACGGCGCCCCCGGTAGCGGGAGGACTCTAACGCCCGGGCAGCTTCTGTACCGCCTGGATCATCGGCGTCAGCGCCTTCTGCCAGAAAGTTTGCGAAATGCCCAGCGGCGGATCGAGATTGATCACCCGGGCAGTAGAGACGGTCTGCGACTCGGTGTACTTGAGGATACCGTCGGCCCCGTGTCGGCGTCCGACGCCGGAGGCCTTCATGCCGCCCATCGGCGCCGCGGTGCTGCCGAACGCCAGCGCGTAGCCCTCGTCGACATTGACCGTGCCCGAATTGATCTGCGCGGCAATCGCCTCGCCCTGGGCCTTCGATCCGGCCCACACGCTGGCGTTCAGGCCGTACTCGGTGTCGTTGGCCTTCTCGATGGCTTCGGCCACGGAACCGACCGGATAGATCGACACCAGCGGGCCGAAGGTCTCGTTGCGGGCACATTCCATCTCGTCGGTGACACCGGTCAGCACGGTCGGCTCGAAGAAGAGCGGCCCGATGTCGGGGCGGGCGTTGCCACCGGCAACCACCTTGGCACCCTTGACCTTTGCGTCGTCCACGTGGCCGGAGACGGTCTTGACCTGGTCCTCGGAGATCAGGCTGCCCATGTCGGCGGTGAAGTCGTAGGCGCCCGACAACTTCATGTTGCGCACCTGCTCGCCGAACTTGGCGGTGAACTCGTCGGCGACTTCCCGTTCGACGTAGATCCGCTCGATCGAGATGCACAGCTGGCCGGCGTTGGAGAAGCACGCGCGGGTGGCGGCCTTGGCGACCACGTCCAGGTTGGCGTCCTTGGTGACGATCATCGGGTTCTTGCCGCCGAGTTCGGCGGAGAAACCGATCAGCCGGCGGCCGCACTGCTCGGCCAGCGTCCGCCCGGTCGCGGTGGAGCCGGTGAACATCAGGTAGTCACAGTTCTCGACGATCGCGGTACCTACCACCGAACCCGGCCCGGGCACCACCGCGAACAGGTCGCGCGGCACCCCGGCCCGGTAGAGCAGCTCGGCGTTGGCCAGCGTGCAGTACGGGGTCTGGCTGTCCGGCTTGACCACCACGGCATTGCCGGCCAGCAGGGCCGGGATGGAATCCGAGATGGACAGGGCCATCGGGTAATTCCACGGCGAGATGACGCCGATGACGCCCTTGGGGTGGTGGTTGACCACGGTCTTGACCAGGCCGGGCAGCAGGCCCTGGACCCGCTTGGGGGAGAGCAGTTTGGTGGCCTGCCGTGCGTAATAGCGCGAGTTCAAGATCATGTCGACGATCTCTTCCTGCGCGGCCGAGCGGGCCTTCCCGGTTTCGGCCTGAGCCACGTCCATCAGGAAGTCGCGATTCTCGGCCACCAGTTGGCCGAAGCGGGCGATGACCGCGGCGCGCTCGGAGACCGGACGCTTGGCCCACTGGGTCTGCGCGGCCCGGGCTTTGGCGAAGGCGGCGCTCACATCGTCGGCGGTGCCGACCGGGATGGTGGTCAGCTCCTTGCCGGTGAAGACCTCGTCGATGGTCTTCGTCGGGCGCGCACTGACTTCAGCGTCATCGATTGCGACGAGTGCGCGCAGGCGAGCGAAATCCGCAGCGGACGGAGCAGGCATCGGAACTCTCCCTACTGGCAAGTAACTAACAGTCAACGCCAACCTACTCGGTACCCACGGTCCGACAAAGGCCCAGGTTGTCCGATTTGTTCACGACTGCACCGAGCGCAACCCCCTAACCTGCGGATATGGCCTTGAACCTGAACGCGGCGGTCTTCGAGATCGTCGCAAAAGATCTGTCCCGATCCCTGGATTTCTACCGGCACCTCGGTCTGGACGTGCCCCAACCGGACGGACCGCACGTGGAGGTCACATTGCCGGGTGGAAATCGGCTGGCGTTCGACACCGAAGAGGTGATCGCCTCGATGCATCCCGGCTGGTCGCCCCCGGCCGGGCCCGGGCGCGTGGCGCTGGCGTTCGGACTCGACGCCCCCGCTGCCGTCGACGAACTCTATGAGCGGCTCACCGCAGCCGGTCATCCGGGAACGCTCAAACCGTTCGATGCACCCTGGGGGCAGCGCTATGCCACGGTCGAGGACCCCGACGGGACCTCGGTGGACCTGTTCGCGGCCTTGCCGGATTGACCGAGCCCGCGCAACGGCACCCCGGCCAGGGCGCGGAACTCGCGGTGCAGGTGCGATTGATCGGCATAGCCGGCCTGCGCCGCGGCCGCGCTCGAACTCATGCCCCCGCCGAGCAGGTCGACGGCCCGGCGAAACCGCAGAATGCGCCGCAGCGTGGCGGGCCCGTAGCCGTACACCGTCGCGCACTGCCGCTGCATCGTCCGGTTCGACCAGCCGAGGCGGCGTGCGGCGCTGGACACCGATGCGCCGGCCCCCATTAGACGCGTGACGTCATGAAGCGCGAGTAGAGGCCAGGGAGCGGTCTGGTCGCGAGGTGGCTGCGAGGCCAGGGAGACCGCGAGTTCTCCGAGTGAGCCGGCCCGGCTGATCCTGCGTAGTTCGCGCAGATCGACGCGGGTGTTGCGGACTTCGGATGCCGGGACGCCGAGCAGGCGCGGCAGGACACCGGGTCGAAATCGCAGCCCCTGCACCGGGTCCGGGCTGCCCACGGTGATGAACGCAGTGGTGTCGGGGCCGGCGACGACGATCCTGTCGTCCATTTCGATCAGGTCCATGCATCCATCGGGAAGGACCCGGCCCGGTTCGGCCGGCCCGGTGCGGACCCAACGACACTCCACGAGCTCGCCCAGACGCGGTGGCGGATCGAATTCGCGGTAGCCCACGTCTGCGACGCTACTCGCGCCGCGATGCGGTTGAATCGGGGAATGGCCGGGCGACCACGCGACACGTCGATCGACGAGCGGGTGCTCGCGGCCACGCGGGAGCTGCTGGTCGAGGTGGGCTGGGACGACCTGAGTGTTCGGCTGGTTGCGGCGCGGTGTGGGGTGGGCCGGTCCAGCCTGAACCGGCGGTGGGCGTCGAAAGCCGAACTGGTGCTACACGCGATACTCGGCGAATCGCCCGACATGTCACCGTTTTCCGGCACCGACCTGGCCGGCTGGGTCGACTGGGTGGTCCGCGGCAGCCATCAGCTGTTCGTCCGGCCCGATGTGAGCGAGGCGGTGCCCGGGCTGTTGCTGGCGCTGCGGGAGAACCCCTCCTTGCGCAAGGCGCTGTGGGACGGGTTCAGCGGCCCGGCGATCGAGATGTTCGCCGCGAGGGGGTATGGCACAGAATCGGATGCGAAGGCTGTGCTGTCCATGGCCGCGGGTGCGGCCCTGTTCGCTACCACGGTCGCGGTTGACGACGATTCTCCCGAGCTGCAGCAGCGACTGGTGCGGCTACTGGGCCGGGCACTGGGTGTGTCACCGGCCGAATGAGGCCAACATGGCTTCCTGCGGCGACCGCCACGCCTCGATGTCCAGATCGGCGAGCGTGCTCGCGTCGTCGGTGGGGGTGGCCGCGGTCAGCAACAGCGCTGCCTCGTGGCTGATCCCGTCACCGAGCGGCAGCACCGCGCCCAGCAGATCCGAGCAACGGCCGATGCCGCGGAAGATGCTCCCCGGCAACGGGATTCGCCGGACCCTGCGCGCCGCCCCCTGTTCGAGCACATCGATCATCTCGTTGAACGAGACCATCCGGCCGCCGCAGACATAGCGCTTGGGTCCTCGCCCCGGGGCCATGAGTCGCTCGTGCACCAGTGCGACGTCGCGCACGTCGATCATCTGCATGCCGCCGGTCATCCGGGGTGCCAGCCCGGCCTTCACGATCGGCGCCCAGCCGCGCTCGGTGACCCCGGCGGCGGTGAAGTAGGCCGGTCCCACCACGCTCGACGGGTAGGTGACCACGACCGGGGCTCCGGCATCCTGCAACCGTCGGGCCACTCGGTCGGCGTATGCCTTGGTCTGGGCGTAGGGGCTGCGTCCCGGCGCCGGTGGGGTGTCGGCGGAGATCACCCCGGTCGGCGGTGGAAACAGTGAGCTGTAGCTGCTGACCGAGACGATGGGGTCGAGCCCGGCCTCGGCGGCACGGTTCAGCACGGCTTCGGTTGCGTGCGCGTTGATCTCCCACATCAGCTGTTCGCGCCGGCGGTCGGTGCCGACGATGCCCGCGGCGTGGATCAGCGCATCGCAGCCCGAGATCAGGTCTCCGATGGTGTCACCGTCGCGGATATCGCCGGCCAGAACAGACATCTCGCCGAGCTCGGCGAGGCGGCCGATCACCTCGTCGTCGCCGCAGCCGGGTGCGACGAGCAGTCGGATGCGATGGCCCGCGGCGAGCAGGCCTCGCACGGTATGGGCCCCGAGATAGCCGGTGCCCCCGGTTGCTGCGATGTGCATGCTGCGCCTCCCAAGTTTCGATGCCAATGGTATCGAAATAGTTGGAGCGGGTGCCGCGCGGGTGGTCCCTCGGTGGCGCGGCGGCTGTTATGTCTCAGGACATCGGTGACAGTTCCAGTGGTCTTGGTGGTGACACTTCTGGCTCCAGGCTCGGGTGGTGGCCGTTAATGAACCTATCGATCCTCGTGTTCGCCTCGCCATCTCGCAGTGGCCTGACGATGCACCTCGCGGGGCGGTAACGACGTTCTGCGCCGAGCACGGTATTTCTCGAAAGGCGTTCTACGCGTTGCGTAGACGCGCCAAGGTCGACGGGCCGGCCGCAGTGCTCGAACCCAGGACTCGACGCCCGAAGACCAGCCCGTCGACATGGAGCGATGAGATCAAGGATCAGGCCATCAAGGTTCGTACCGCGCTTGAGCAGTCCGGTCTGGATCACGGGCCGATCAGCGTGCACGAGAAGATGCGCGTGATGGGCCTGGAGCAGGTCCCGTCCACGGCGTCACTGGCACGCATCTTCCGCGAGGCCGGTGTGGCACGCCTGGAGCCGAAGAAAAAGCCCCGCTCAGCCTGGCGGCGGTTCGTGTATCCGGCCCCGAACGCGTGCTGGCAACTCGACGCCACCGAATACGTCTTGACCCGTGGACGCAAGTGTGTGGTCTTCCAACTCATCGATGACCACTCCCGCTACGCCGTGGCCTCGCACGTGGCCTGGGGTGAAACCGCCGAGGCTGCGATCACCGTCTTCGACAAAGCTGTCGCCAATCATGGTGTGCCCCAACGGCTCCTGTCTGATAACGGAGCAGCGCTGAACCCGTCGCGGCGCGGGTGCATCGGCCAACTCGTCACCCACGTGGGCGCTCTGGGCGTGGAGGCGATCACGGGTAAGCCCTACAAGCCCACCACCCAAGGCAAGAACGAACGCTTCCACCAAACCCTGTTCCGCTACCTCGACAAACAACCCCTCGCCGAGACACTCGACGAACTGCAAGCCCAGGTCGACGAATTCGACCGCATTTACAACGCCGAACGCCCCCACCAAGCACTGCCCGGCCGCGTGACCCCCGCTGACCGCGTGGGAAGCGACCCCCAAGGCCGATGCGCCCCGACCGAAACCTGACCGACCCCTCTTCCAGCGCGTCCCCAGCCGGCGCCAACGCCCCCGGCCGCAGCTGCCCGCCGACCTGCCTGCCGGCACGCTCCTCAGAACGGTGACCACATCAGGCACGATCGGCCTGGACTCGGTGTCCTACAAGGTCGACGTGAACCTCGCGTTCGAGCAGGTCCTCGTCGTCAGCGCCGGCAACAACACTGGCGATGCGGTCATCATCACCGACCTGTACGGCGAAGTCCTCGCCGAGCACACCCGCCCCGCACCCGGCATCACCTACGTCGGCAACGGCCGACCCCCAGGAACCCGCCCCAAGACCACAGAACCGTCACCGAAGTCCTGATACACCAACTGTCACCCATGTCCTGATGCAGAACTGTCACCGATGTCCTGATACATCACAGCGGTTGAGGCGATTGCGGTGTTGCGGGCCGCGTTCGACACCTTCGCCGCGTGTGATCTCGAGATGCTGTCGCGGGCTGAACTGCTGGCGGTCATGGATGAGTACGAAGCCCTGAGCTGCCCTCGCCGTGGCATCGACTGCTGGCGCAGTTGCAGGCTGAGTCCACACCCCGAGAGTTGGGGGCCAAGTCGTGGAACGAGGTGCTGCGCATCCGGTGGCGCCTGTCGAGCACCGAAGCCGGCCGACGCGTAGCCGAGGCCGCCGAGCTGGGGCCGCGTCGCGCCTTGACCGGCGAACCCCTACCGCCGGTGCTGCCCGCAGTCACCGCCGCCGAAGCCGCCGGCCTGATCAACGCCGATCACGTCAAAGTGCTGCGCGACGCCGTCAGTCGGTTACCCGGGTTCGTCGACGTGGCGACCCGTGACCAGTTCGAGGCCGACCTGGTCCGGGTCGCGGTCGGGGTGGGCCCCAAGGAACTCAAAGACACCGCCGAACTACGACTGTTCCTGCTCGATCAGGACGGGCCCGAACCCGATGACACCGAACGCGCCCGTAAACGCGGGGTCACCATGGCCAAACAGGGCCGGGATGCGATGACGGCTGTGATGGCCAATCTCACCCCCGAGGCGGCGGCGGTCATGGAGGTGCTGTTCGCCAGGTTCGCCGCCCCGGGCATGTGCAATCCCGACGACCCCGAACCCTGCACCAGCGGCACCCCTACCCAAGCCCAGATCGACTGCGACCACCGCAGCTTGGCGCAGCGCCAGCACGACGCGCTACTGGTGATCGGGCGCATCGCGTTGATGACGATATTGGGTCAGCTCAACGGGTTACCGGTGGCGGTGATCATCCGCACCACCCTGCAAGACCTCGAATCGCGTGCCGGGATCGGGGTGACCGGCGGGGGCACCAAGATCCCGATCAAAGACGTCATCCGCATGGCCGGTCACGCCAAACACCACTTGGCGGTGTTCGACCACGCCACCGGTGCGGCCCTGGATTATTTTCGGGCCCGCCGCACCGCCAGTCCGGCTCAGCGGATCATGTTGATCGCCCGGGACGGGGGTTGCACCAAACCGTGCTGTGCGGTGGGTGCCTACGGTTCCCAGGTCCATCACGCCACCGCGGACTGGGCCGACGGCGGCAACACCAATGTCGATGAGATGGCCCTGGCCTGCGGCCCGCACAACCGCCTCGTGAACGCCGACGGCGGCTACGCCACCACGATCAACGCCCACGGCGAGGTGGAATGGCACCCACCCCCAGGCCTGGACCACGGTCAACACCGCATCAACTACCACCACCGCCCCGAACTCCTGCTCACCCCACCCGAGCAGGAACCAGAGAACGACCTGACCCCGGGCCCCGAGCGGGACGAGAACCAGGAACTGGCACGGGACCCAGCATGCGACTTGGAGCGTGACCCGCAGTGGGGCAACGAGTGGGACCTGGCCCCGGACCTGACGCAGGACCCCGACTGGGACCTGGCCCCGGAACCGGGGTGGGACCTGGCGTGCGGCTCGGAGCGTGACCCGCAGCCCGGCCCGCAATGGAACTCGGAGAGGGACAACGACTTCGACTTCGAACCGCGCACCCTGACTCCACCCAACGTCGAACATCTTTGGGATCCCGAGCCGTTCGGCGCAGAACCGTTCGACCCGGAGCTACCGCCGCAACGGTTTCTGTTCGACTCGATTCCCCCAGATGGCGGCCCATCCGCGATCGAACTGGGCTGGGGCGCAAACACATCTGACGGCCCCGCCCTTTGGTCGCCCATCGACGACCACGCCCTCGAAGGCAAGGGAACGCGCGGCCCCTAGCGGACGACCGGCCACACCGGGTCGGCGCACTCGGTGCCCTCGGCCGACAACTGCCGCTTGATCACCTTGAACGTCTCGGTGCGCGGCAGCGTGGCGCCGACCCGCAGGTACGACGGCCACTGCTTGGGGCCGAGATCGCGCTGCTCGTGCAGAAAACGCCGGAACTCGTCGATGTCGAACGTCGCGTCCGGCGTCAAAACCAACGCGGCCATCACCTGATCGCCCACCGCGGGATCGGGGATGGGATAGACCGCGGCCTCGGCAACATCGGGATGGCGCGACAGGATTCGTTCGATCGGCGCGGTTCCCAGATTCTCGCCGTCGACCCGCATCCAGTCCCCGAGGCGCCCGGCGAAGTGCGCGAAGCCGTCCTCGTCGAGGTAGGCCAGGTCGCCGGTGTGGTAGACGCCGCCGGCCATACGGTCGGCCTCGGCGCCGGGATCGTTGTAGTAGCCGCGGAACCACCCGGCACCCGTCGGGTTCACCAACTCGCCGACGGTCCCGGGGGGACACGGTTCACCGGTGTCCACGTCGACGATCGCCACCTGGTCGGTGAGCGGGCCGAGGGCGCCTTCGGGGGTGTCGGGAGTGCGGGCGATCGCCACCCCGCCCTCGGTGGAACCGAATCCGTCGACCACCGTCACCCCGAAGCGCTCGGCGAACCGGTTCAGGTCCCGCGGTGCCCCCTCGTTGCCGTAGAGGATCCGCAACGGGTTGTCGGCATCGTCGGGCGCCGGTTGGGTGGCCAGGATGTAGGACAACGGCTTGCCGACGTAGTTGGCGTAGGTGGCGCCGTAGCGGCGGACGTCAGGTATGAAACCGGATGCGGAGAACTTGCGCCGCAGCGCAATTGACGCACCGGCGGCGGCCGCGACGGCCCAGCCGGCCATGATCGCGTTGGAGTGGAACAGCGGCATCGACAGGTACACGGTGTCGGCCGCACCCAGTCCGAACCGCTCGGCCAGCATCCGGCCCGGAAAAGCCACCTTGTCATGGGTGACCCGCACGGCCTTGGGATCCCCACTGGTGCCGGAGGTGAAGATGAGCATGAACAGATCGTCGGCCGCCAGCTCGGCGAACGTCACCGGGGTGTCCCGGTACGACGCGAGTTCGGCTGCCCAGTCGTCAGATTCGACGTCGATGAAATCCACCCCGGGCGGGACCGTGTCGGGATCGTCGGCCAGGACCAGCTGACAGTCCGCCTTGGCGATGTCACGGGCCAGTGCCTCACCGCGGCGGGTCTGGTTGAGACCGACGGGCACCAGTCCGGTCAGGCCCGCCGCCACCAGCAGGCTGGAGAAAAACGTGGTGTTGCCGAGGAGCGCCCCGACATGCGGGGGTTTGGCTCCAGCCCTTTGTCCTCCTCGCGTGCGGGAGTCCAACCGTGCCCGCAACGCCGCGGCCAGTTGTGCACCGGCGGCGATGTGGTCGGCCCAGCTGACGAACGAATCCTCTTGGTAGAGGCCACGGTCGGTGACCCCGGCAAGGGGGAGGAGCAGCTCGGTGACCGTCGGCCCTGCGGTTGGACCCCCCATCCCTAGACCGGGGTGTCCGCGAGCTCACGTCCGATGCGCAGCAGCTGCCCGGTGGCCCCGCCGACCCCGAACTCGGTCTGCTTGGCGGCCAGGAAGTACCGGTGCACCGGGTGATCCATGTCGATGCCGACGCCACCGTGCACGTGTACTGCCGTGTGCGCGACGCGGTGGCCGGCCTCGGCAGCCCAGAACGCCGCACTGGCGACATCGATGTCGGCGGGCAGATCCTCGGACAACCGCCAGGCGGCCTGGGTCAACGTCAGACGCAGACCCTTGACGTCGATGTAACCGTCGGCCAGCCGCGAGGATACGGCCTGGAAGCTTCCGATCGGCCGGTCGAACTGCTCACGCTCACGGGCGTACTCGGATGTCAACTCCAGGGCCCGCTCCAGCACACCGAGTTGGAAGGCGCTGTGGCCCAGCGCGGCGTGCGTGGTCAGCCAGGCCGCGACCTCGGCCCCACCGACGAGGCGGGAAGCGTCCACCGCCGTGCCTTGCAGCTCCAGATGGGCGACGCTGCCCTTGCCGGTCGTGCTCAGCAGGCTGACCGTCACGCCGGGATCGTCTCCGGAGACCAGGAAAACGTTGACCCCGGACTCGGTTTCGGCCGGAACGAGGAAGGCGTCGGCGATCGGACCGTAGTTCACCTGGGTGCGGGTCCCGGTGAGTTTGTAGCCGGAACCGTCCAACTGCGCCTGCACCGGACCCTGACCCATCTCGCCGTCGAGGCCGACCGCAAGGATCTTGTCGCCGGCCACGGCGGGCTGAGCCCACTCGGTGCGCAGCTCTTCGGACCCGAACGCGGCCAGCGCGCCCGCGCCCAGCACCACCGACTCCAAGTAGGGCACGGCGGCCAGCTGGCGACCCAGGGCGGTCAGCACGGCGGTCTGCTCGAGCACGCCCAGGCCACCGCCGCCCACCGACTCCGGAGCCGCGGCCGAGAGCACATCGGCCTCGATCAGCTTGGCCCACAGATTGGCATCGAAGCGCTGCTCCAGTCCGTCGAGCTCACGCTGACGCTCTGGTGTGCACACCGATTCGGTGATCGTGCGCACCAGGCCGCCCAGGTCGGCGGCCTCTTCGGTCGTCTTGAAATCCATGGTGTGCCGTCCTTACCGGTTCACTCGGGGCAGGCCGAGCGCGACCATGCCGATGATGTCACGCTGAATCTCGTTGGTGCCGCCGCCGAAGGTCAGGATCAGCGCCGAGCGGTGGAACCGCTCGATGCGACCACGCAGCAGCGCGCCCTTGCTGTCCGGACGCAGCGTCGCCGCGGTGCCCAGCACCTCCATCAGCAGGCGGTAGGCCTCGGTGGCGAGCTCGGTTCCGTACACCTTGGCCGCTGACGCATCGGCCGGAGACGGAGCGCCGTCGGCGGAGGCCAGCTCCCAGTTGATGAGCTTGAGCACCTCGGCCTTGGCGTGCACCCGAGCCAGGTTGAGCTGGACCCACTCGGAGTCGATGACCCGCTTGCCGTGCACGTCCTTGGTGTTCTGCGCCCACTCGCGGACCCCGTCGAGGGCCACATAGATCGGCTGGGCCGAAACGAGTGCGACCCGCTCGTGGTTGAGCTGATTGGTCACCAGCTTCCAGCCGGCGTTCTCCTCGCCGACCAGGTTGGTGGCCGGGATCCGCACGTCCTGGTAGTAGGTGGCGCTGGTGTCGACACCGGACATGGTGTGCACCGGCGTCCAGGAGAAGCCCTCGGCGGTGGTCGGCATGATCAGCATCGAGATGCCGCGGTGCTTCTTGGCCTCGGGGTTGGTGCGCACCGCCAGCCACACGTAGTCGGCGTAGGCGATCAGTGAGGTCCACATCTTCTGGCCATTGACCACGTAGTCATCCCCGTCGCGCACCGCGGTGGTGCGCAGCGCGGCCAGATCGGTGCCGGCGCCGGGCTCGGAGTAGCCGATCGAGAAATGCAGCTCGCCCGCGGCGATCTTGGGCAGAAAGAACTTCTTCTGCTCCTCGGTGCCGAAGTGCATGATCGTGGGCGCGACGCTGTTGATCGTCAGGAACGGCACCGGGGCGCCGGCGATCGCGGCCTCGTCGGTGAAGATCAGCCCGTCCATCGGCGGGCGCGCCTGGCCGCCGAACTCCTTTGGCCAGCTCAGGGTGAGCCACCCGTCCTTGCCCATCTGGGCGACGGTGTCGCGGTAGACGTTGCCTCGTCCCATCTCGCCCTCGGACGAGTTGAGTGCCTCGACACGTTCGGGCGTCATCAACTTGGAGAAATATGCGCGCAACTCGCGGCGCAGCTCCTCCTGCTCAGGGGTGTAACCGATCCGCATTCCGCTGCATCCTCACTGCTTGAAAGACCTGAGTTCTCACCTGGTTGTAACACGTTCTAGTCTTAGGATCCAGGCCGGTGTTGCACTGGTATCGGTCAGGTGGGGTCGTATTCTGTGGCTGCGCGCACGCAGCCCCGTGTGCGTACACGTGTTGAGGAGGTCGCCATGCGAGTTGAAGTGGACCGTGATCGCTGTGAAGGCAATGCGGTGTGCGTGGGTATTGCCCCTGATCTGTTCGATCTTGATGACGACGACTATGCCGTGGTCAAGTCCGATCCGGTGCCTGCCGGCCAGGAGGACCTGGCCGAGCAGTCCATCGCCGAATGCCCCCGCGCAGCCCTGATCCGAAAAGACTAGAGGTATTCATAAACCATGACTGACGACGCTCAGATCGATCTGTCCGGAAAAGTCGCCGTTGTCACTGGCGCGGCGGCGGGCCTGGGCCGCGCCGAGGCCATCGGCCTGGCCAAGGCCGGGGCGACCGTGGTGGTCAACGACATGGCCGGCGCGCTGGACGCATCGGACGTCTTCGACGAGATCGCGGCAGCCGGTTCCAAGGGTGTCGCGGTGGCCGGGGACATCAGCCAGCGATCGACGGCCGACGAGCTGGTTTCCACAGCGGACGGTCTGGGCGGCCTGGACATCGTCGTCAACAATGCCGGCATCACCCGTGACCGCATCCTCTTCAACATGAGCGACGAGGAGTGGGATGCGGTCATCGCCGTGCACCTGCGGGGTCACTTCCTGTTGACCCGCAATGCCGCGACCTACTGGCGTGCGAAGGCCAAGGCGGGCGATGGCACCGTCTACGGCCGGATCATCAACACCTCGTCGGAGGCCGGGCTGTCGGGCCCGGTGGGTCAGCCCAACTACGGGGCGGCCAAGGCCGGCATCACGGCACTCACGGTGTCGGCGGCCCGCGCCCTGGAACGCTTCGGTGTGCGGGCCAACGCGATCGCGCCGCGGGCCCGCACCGCGATGACCGCAGGCGTGTTCGGCGATGCGCCAGAAGAGGCCGGAGGTCAGGTCGACCCGCTGTCGACTGAGCATGTCGTCACCCTCGTCCGATTCCTGGCCTCGCCTGCGTCCGAAGCCGTCAACGCTCAGCTGTTCATCGTCTATGGTCCAACTGTCACGTTGGTCGCGCCCCCTACAGCGGAGAAGCATTTCACTGCGGACTCCGATGCGTGGAACCCGGCAGACCTCAGCGGGACACTGCACGATTACTTTGCTGGTCGTGACTTCGGGAGTGGATTCTCGGCGACCGAGCTGATGGATTCACGAGACTGACGGTCTCGTTGGCCGTGCTCGATAGAAGTAGAACGTGTTCTAACTTGTGGGTTCAGTCGGTGCGCCCTGAGCTGCAAAAACGGCGTCCGACATGAGAATTTTCATTTCTTTGACAGTGCGAACGTGTTCTAGTTAATATGATCCGGCTCACTAAGAGCACCGTAAGACCAAGGGGTGGGAGAGCGGCCACGTCAGGTGGCCGTCAGAATTTCGCTAAAACGAATTTCCGCGGAATTTCCCCCACCCGAGTACCCCGAGAACGGAGCCCAGGTTGATCGAACAGCTTGCGGTTCCGGCCCGGGCCGTGGGCGGCTTTGTCGAGATGTCCTTGGACACCTTCGCCAAGATGTTCCGTCGACCGTTCCAGTTCAAAGAGTTCCTGGATCAGACGTGGATGATCGCGCGGGTCTCCTTGGTGCCGACGTTGTTGGTCGCCATCCCGTTCACGGTCCTGGTCGCATTTACGCTCAACATCCTGCTTCGTGAGATCGGTGCCGCCGACCTGTCCGGCGCAGGCACCGCCTTCGGCACCATCACCCAGCTCGGCCCGGTGGTGACCGTGCTGGTGGTGGCCGGCGCGGGCGCCACGGCGATCTGCGCCGACCTCGGTGCCCGCACCATCCGCGAAGAGATCGACGCCATGCGGGTGCTGGGCATCGATCCGATCCAACGCCTGGTCGTGCCCCGCGTGCTGGCCTCGACGTTCGTGGCGCTGCTGCTCAACGGCCTGGTCTGCGCGATCGGCCTGGCCGGTGGCTACGTCTTCTCGGTGTTCCTGCAGGGCGTGAACCCGGGTTCCTTCATCAACGGCCTGACAGTGCTGACCGGGCTCGGCGAACTGGTGCTGGCCGAGATCAAGGCACTGCTGTTCGGCGTGGTAGCCGGCCTGGTCGGGTGCTACCGCGGCTTGACCGTAAAGGGAGGCCCGAAGGGTGTCGGTAACGCTGTGAACGAGACGGTGGTCTACGCCTTCATCTGCCTGTTCGTGATCAACGTGATCATGACGGCAATCGGGGTCCGGGTGCTTGTTCGATGAGCTATGACGCCACACTTCGCTTCCGCCGGCTGTTCCGCGGCGTGCCCAAGGCCGTCGACACCGTCGGCGAGCAGGCACTGTTCTACGGCGAGACCATGCGGTACCTGCCGAACGCGATCAACCGCTACCGCAAGGAGACCATCCGACTGGTAGCCGAGATGACGATGGGCGCGGGCGCCCTGGTGATGATCGGCGGCACCGTCGGCGTCGCGGCATTCCTCACCCTGGCCTCCGGCGGTGTCATCGCCGTGCAGGGTTATTCGTCGCTCGGCAACATCGGCATCGAGGCCCTGACCGGCTTCCTGTCGGCGTTCCTCAACGTGCGCATCGTCGCCCCGGTGATCGCCGGTATCGCGCTGGCCGCCACGATCGGCGCCGGCGCCACCGCACAGTTGGGTGCGATGCGGGTGGCCGAGGAGATCGATGCCGTCGAAGCGATGGCGGTCCACGCGGTGTCCTACCTGGTGTCCACCCGACTCCTGGCCGGCCTGATCGCGATCGTGCCGCTGTACTCACTGTCGGTGCTGGCCGCGTTCTTCGCCGCGAGGTTCACCACGGTGTTCATCAACGGTCAGTCCGCCGGTCTGTACGACCACTACTTCAACACCTTCCTGATACCCAGCGACCTGCTGTGGTCGTTCCTTCAGGCGATCGTGATGGCGATCGCGGTGATGCTCGTGCACACCTACTACGGCTACAACGCCTCCGGTGGGCCCGTCGGCGTGGGCATCGCCGTCGGTCAGGCCGTGCGCACCTCGCTGATCGTCGTCGTCACCATCACGCTGTTCATCTCCCTGGCCGTCTACGGCGCGTCCGGCAACTTCAACCTTTCCGGGTAGGTGGCAGGAATCTCTATGTCTGACGGAAATCCCAAGCACCGCCGCCATGTGAGGATCGCCGCCGCGATCCTGGCCGCGATCGTGGCCGCCGCGGTGGCCTTCACCTACCTGTCCTACACAGCAGCCTTCACGCCGACCGACACCGTCAGCCTGACCGCGCCGCGGGCCGGGCTGGTGATGGAGCGCGACGCCAAGGTGAAGTACCGGGGCATCCAGATCGGCAAGGTCACCGACATCGCCTATGCCGGCAACGAGGCGAAGCTGACGCTGTCCATCAAGCGTGGCGAGATGCGGTACATCCCGTCCAACGCCACCGTGCGGATCGCGGGCAACACCATCTTCGGGGCGAAGTCGGTGGAGTTCCTGCCGCCCGACCAGCCGCAGCAGACGTCATTGCGTCCCGGTAGCACCGTGGCCGCCAAGGACGTGCAGCTCGAGGTCAACACCCTCTTCCAGACGCTGTCGGATGTGCTGAACAAGATCGACCCGGTCAGCCTGAACGCCACCCTGACCGCGCTCGGTGAGGGTCTGCGTGGCCACGGGGACGACCTCGGGGCGGCTCTCACCGGCCTCAACGGCTATCTGGCGCAGATCAATCCGAAGTTGCCGACGCTGCAGGACGACTTCGCCAAGGCCGCCGTGGTGACCAACATCTATGGCGACGCCGGGCCTGACCTGGCCCGGGTGATCGACAACGTGCCTGCCCTGAACAAGACCATCGTCGACGAAAAGACCAATCTCAACGCCACGTTGCTGGCCGCGACCGGCCTGGCCAACAACGGCACCGCGACCCTGCAGCCGGCCGCGGACGACTACATCGCCGCCATCCAGCGACTGCGGGCCCCGCTGAAGGTGGCCGGTGAGTATTCGCCGGAATTCGGCTGTGTGCTGAAAGGCACCGCGACCGCGGTGGATCGCTTCGCGCCGATCATCGGTGGAATCCGGCCCGGCCTGTTCGTGTCGTCGAACTTCCTGCCTGGCTCCCCGGCCTATACCTACCCGGAGAGTCTGCCGATCGTGAACGCGTCGGGCGGCCCCAACTGCCGCGGTCTGCCCGACATCCCGACCAAGCAGTACGGCGGTAGCTGGTATCACTCGCCGTTCCTGGTGACCGACAACGCCTATGTGCCGTTCCAGCCGAACACCGAAGTGCAGTTCGACGCCCCGGCGACGCTGCAGTTCTTGTTCAATGGTGCGTTTGCGGAGAGGGATCGGTTCTGATGGCGGCGTCCAGTGCGGGCAAAGACCGGACCATGCTCAAGGTCAGCATCTTCACGATTGCCATGCTGCTGGTGGCGGCCATGCTCGTGGTGGTGTTCGGCGAATTCCGGTTCGCCTCGGAGAACGGC
The DNA here is from genome assembly GCF_005924235.1 of Mycobacterium sp. DBP42. Classification (NCBI taxonomy): domain Bacteria; kingdom Bacillati; phylum Actinomycetota; class Actinomycetes; order Mycobacteriales; family Mycobacteriaceae; genus Mycobacterium; species Mycobacterium sp. DBP42. The sequence goes on along the minus strand of NZ_VCMY01000007.1, from coordinate 133,311 downwards.
TATCACGCCACGTTCAGCCAGGCGTCGCGGCTCAAGGCCGGCCAGGATGTTCGTATCGCGGGTGTACCGGTGGGCACCGTCAAGGACGTCAAGCTGAACGCGGACAACACCGTCGACGTGAGGTTCCTGGTCAACAAGCGCTACCAGCTCTACACATCGAGCCAGGCCAAGGTGCGCTACGAGAACCTGGTCGGCGACCGGTACCTCGAGATCACTTCGGGCCCAGGGGAATTGCGCAAGCTTCCGCCCGGCGGGACTCTCCCGCAGCAGAACACCCAGCCGGCTCTGGACCTCGACGCGCTGCTGGGCGGACTGCGGCCGGTGATGAAAGGCCTTGACGGCAACAAGGTCAACGAGATCTCCAACGCGATCATCGAGATGCTGCAGGGTCAAGGTGGGGCGCTGGCGAACATGCTGACCAGCACGAGCGCGTTCACCCAGAATCTGGCCGCCCGCGATCAGCTGATCGGCGACGTGATCACCAACCTCAACACGGTGCTGGGTACGGTCGACGAGAAGGGCGCGCAGTTCGACTCAAGTGTCGACGAGCTGCAGAAGCTGATCAGCGGCCTCGCGGAGGGCCGCGACCCGATCGCAGGCGCGATCGCGCCGCTGGCCTCGGCGGAGAATGACCTGACCGACATGCTCGAGAAGTCGCGTCGCCCACTGCAAGGGGTCATCGAGAACGCGCGCCCGTTCGCCCAGCGCATGGACGAACGCAAGGCCGACGTCAACAAGGTCATCGAACCGCTCGCCGAGAATTACCTGCGGCTCAACGCACTTGGCGCCTACGGCTCATTCTTCAACATCTACTACTGCTCGATCCGGATGAAGGTCAACGGTCCGGCCGGCAGCGACATTCTGATTCCGTTCGGCGGTCCGCCGGACCCGTCGAAGGGGAGGTGTTCGGACAATGGCTAGGCGCGACGGCGACACAGCACTACGCACCGGGATCTTCGGCATCGCCCTGGTGGCGTGTGTGGTGCTGGTGTCCTTCGGCTATACCGGTCTGCCCTTCTTCCCGCAGGGCAAGCAGTACGAGGCGTATTTCAGCGACGCCGGCGGGATCGACCCGGGTAACGATGTGAACGTTTCCGGGATCGCGGTCGGCAAGGTCACCGACGTGGCGCTGGCCGGTGACGCCGCCAAGGTCAGCTTCACGGTGGATCGCAACATCAAGATCGGCGATCAGTCGCTGGTGGCGATCAAGACCGAAACGGTGCTCGGACAGAAGTCCCTGTCGGTGACACCGAAGGGCAGCGGGAGTTCGACGGTTATCCCGTTGGGGCGCACCACAACTCCTTACACGCTGAACACCGCGTTGCAGGATCTCGGGCACAATGCCGCTGAATTGGACAAGCCGAGGTTCGAACAGGCGCTGGCGACGCTGACCGACACACTGCGCGATGCCACGCCGCAGTTGCGGGGCGCGCTGGACGGGGTTGCCAACCTGTCGCGCAGCATCAACAAGCGCGACGAAGCCCTCGAGGGGCTGCTCGCACACGCCAAGCGGGTCTCGGACCTGTTGGCGGCGCGCGCCGGCCAGGTCAACCAGCTGGTCACCGACGGCAACCAGCTGTTCGCCGCGCTCGACGAGCGTCGACAGGCGCTGAGCAACCTGATCGCCGGCATCGACGATGTCTCCAAGCAGCTTTCGGGATTCGTCGCCGACAACCGCAAAGAGTTCAAACCGGCGCTCGACAATCTCAACCTGGTGATGGACAACTTGCTGGAGCGGCGCGAGCACATCGGTGAGGCGCTGCGCCGTCTGCCGCCGTACGCAACAGCGCTCGCCGAGGTGGTCGGTAACGGCCCGGGCTTCAACATCAACCTGTACGGCCTGCCGCCGGCAGCGATCTCCGAGGTGCTGCTCGATACCTACTTCCAGCCGGGGAAGCTGCCCGACAGCCTCGCCGACATGCTGCGTGGATACATTGCCGAACGGACGATCATTAGGCCGAAATCGCCATGACACAAGATAATCCGGTGTCCAGCCGGAGCCGCTGGGTACGTACCGCGCTGGCTGCGCTGCTGCTGGTCACGCTGGCAGTAGGTGTGTACCAGGTGTGGCCGTCGCGTACCGGCCCCAAACTCACGGCGTACTTCACCAACGCAGTCGGGTTGTACCCCGGTGACGAGGTGCGCATCGTCGGCGTTCCAGTCGGCACGATCGACTCGATCGAGCCGAGGCCCTCGGACGTCAAGATCGAGATGACTCTCGACCGTGGCATCAAGGTGCCTGCCGATGCCAAGGCCTTGATCTTGTCGCCGAACCTGGTGTCGGCCCGGTTCATCCAGCTGACACCGGCCTACACCGAAGGCGATGTGATGGCCGACGGTGCATCGATCGGGTTGGACCGTACGGGCGTGCCCGTCGAGTGGGACGAGGTCAAAGAGCAACTCACCCAGCTCAGTTCGCAACTGGGTCCGCAGCCCGGCTCGGTTCAGGGCCCGATCGCGGCGTTCGTCGATCAGGCGGCCACCACGTTCGACGGCAACGGCGACTCGTTCCGCGACGCACTGCGTGAGTTGTCCCAGACCGCAGGCCGGTTGGGCGATTCCCGCACCGACCTGTTCGGCACGGTGAAGAACCTCCAGGTTCTCGTCGACGCATTGTCCAACAGCAATGAGCAGATCGTGCAGTTCACCAATCACGTGGCATCCGTGTCGCAGGTGCTGGCCGACAGCTCCGATGGCCTCGACCAGACCCTGACCACGCTGAACCAGGCGCTGGGCGATGTCCGCGGTTTCCTCAACGAGAACAACGAGGCGCTGATCGCGCAGGTGGGCAAGCTCGCCGATTTCACCCAGATCCTCACCGATCACAGTGACGATATCGAGCAGATCCTGCACGTCACACCCAACGGTCTGGCCAACTTCTACAACATCTACAACCCGGCTCAGGGCACGGTGGGTGGTCTGCTGTCACTGCCCAACTTCGCCAACCCCACGCAGTTCATCTGCGGCGGCACGTTCGATGTCGGTGCCAACCCGGACAACTACAAGCGCGCCGAGATCTGCAGGCAGCGAATGGGCCCGGTGCTGCGGCGCATCACGATGAACTACCCGCCGGTGCTGTTCCACCCGGTGAACAGCATCACGGCCTACAAGGGGCAGATCATCTACGACACCCCGGAGACGGAAGCCAAGTCGGAGACGCCGGTGCCGTACCTGCAGTGGCAGAACGCCCCGGGCGTGACGCCGCCGCAGATCCCGCCGGACGCGACGCTGAGTTCGTTGATCCTGCCACCGGATGCACCCGCACCCGCAGCCGGAACAGGGGTGGGCCCCGCGCCCGGACCCGCGCCTGCTCCTGCCGAGCCCGCGCCAGGACCTGCGGCCGCTCCCGCTGAAGCTGGGGCCGGCGGATGATGAGGGGTAGAGCATTGAGGGGTAAGGCATCCCGGTTCGGCGGACGGACGCTGGCGATCGGCAGTGGTGCGATGCTGCTGGCCGGCTGCCAGTTCGGCGGACTCAACTCGCTCAACATGCCCGGTACCGCAGGGCACGGAGCGGGGTCCTACACGGTGACGGTGGAATTGCCCGATGTGGCGACCCTGCCGCAGAACTCACCGGTGATGGTCGACGACGTCACGGTCGGCAGTGTGTCGGGCCTGGACGCGATGCAGCGTCCGGACGGGAGCTTCTACGCGGCGGTGCAGCTGTCGCTGGACGGGGACGTGAAGCTTCCGGCGAATGCCGTTGCGCGCGTTGCCCAGACGTCGCTCCTCGGTTCGCAGCACGTTCAGTTGTCCGACCCGGTCGACGAGCCTCCGGAGGGGCAGCTGCGCGAGGGGGCCAACCTTGCGCTGTCGAAAGTGAGCCGCTACCCGACCACCGAGGAAGTGTTGTCCTCGCTGGGCATGGTGGTGAACAAGGGCAATCTCGGTGCGCTGCAGGACATCACCGATGAGGCGTACGCCGCGGTGGCCGGACGGGCCGGAAGCTTCGCCGAGCTGATCCCGCGCCTTGCCGAGCTGACCGCATCGTTGGATCAACAGACCAACGACATCATCGCCGCGGCGGACGGGTTGAACCGCTTCGCGTCGATTTTGGCCCGTAGCAAGGACAATCTGGGCCGCACGCTCGATACGCTGCCCGGCGCGTTGAAGGTGCTCAACGAGAACCGGTCCAACATCGTCGAGGCCTTCACCGCACTGCGCGGTTTCGCCCAGGTGGGTTCGCGGATCCTGTCTGAGACCAAGGACGATTTCGCGGCCGACATCAAGGATCTCTACCCGGTGATCAAGGCGTTCAACGACAATGCCGACGATTTCATCAAGGACCTGGAGTTCCTGCCGACCTTCCCGTTCCACTACAAGTACCTGCGCAACGCGGTTCGCGGTGACTACCTGAACGTGTTCGTCACGTTCGACCTGACGCTGCGCCGATTCGGCGAGTCGATCTTCACCACCGGCGGGTTCGACCCGAACATGAAGCACCTGGGTGAAGTGATCAATCCGCCGGACTGGCTGACCGGGCAGATGGCCAACCTGTCCGGGCAGGCTGCCGACCCGTTCAAGATCCCTGCCGGAACCGCCACCCAGCACGAGGAGAAGCCGCAATGATCGACCGGCTGACCCGTATGCAGTTGATGATCTTCGGGGTCGTCACGGTTCTGACCGTCGGTGCGATCTCGCTGTTCTATCTGCATCTGCCCGCCGCGGTGGGCATCGGTACCTATCACGTGAACGCCAACTTCGTGACCGGCGGCGGGATCTACGAGAACGCCAACGTGACCTATCGGGGCGTGACGGTCGGCCGGGTGGATTCGGTGGGGCTGGCTTCCGATGGCGTGGTCGCCCGGATGCAGTTGAACAGCAGTACGGCGATACCCAAGAACGTCACCGCGACGGTCAAGAGCGTCTCGGCGGTGGGTGAGCAGTACATCGATCTGATTCCGCCGGAGTCGCCTTCGACCGACAAGTTGCGCAACGGTGGCTCCATCGATCAGGCGAACACCCGCGTAGGCCAGGACATCGCCGGCATGCTGCACGAGGCCGACACACTGGTCAGCAGTATCGGGAACAGCCGGTTGCAGGATCTGTTGCGCGAAACCTTCAAGGCATTCAACGGGTCCGGGCCGGAACTGGCACGGCTCATCGAGTCGTCGCGCCTGCTGATCGACGAGGCCAATGCCAACGCGGGCGAGACCACCCAGCTGATCGACCAGGCCGGCCCCTTCCTGGAAGCCCAGATGCGCAGCGGTGACAGCATCCGGTCGCTGGCCGACGGACTGGCCCGGTTCACCGGCGAGGTGAACAAGGCGGACCCGCAGCTGCGCACCACCCTCAAGACCGTTCCCGGCACCACCGAGGCGGCCAACACCGCGTTCAGCGGCATCCGTCCGACGTTCCCGGTGCTGGCGGCCAACCTGGCCAACTTCGGCCGGATCGGCGTGATCTACAGCAAGTCGCTCGAGCAGGCGCTGGTCATCTTCCCGGCCCTGATGGCCGCGCTGAACACGGTGGCCGGTGGCGTGCCCACCGATGAGGGCGGCAAGCTCGATTTCAAGGTGGATCTCGGCGACGCGCCACCGTGCCTGACCGGCTTCATCCCCCCGACCCAGATCCGCTCCCCGGCAGACCTCACACTGCGGGATCTGCCGACAGATCTGTACTGCAAGACCGCACAGAACGATCCAGCCGTGGTCCGTGGCGCGCGCAACTACCCGTGCCAGGAGTTCCCGGGCAAACGTGCCCCCACGATCCAGTTGTGCCGCGACCCCAACGGCTACATTCCGGTGGGCTCCAACCCATGGCGCGGTCCGCCGGTGCCGTACGGCACCCCGATCGAGGACGGGCGCAACATCTTGCCGCCCAACAAGTTCCCGAATATCCCGCCGCAGGTGGATCCGGACCCGGGGCCACCGGTAGTGCAGCTGCCGCCAGGTGCCCAGCCGGGCCCCGGCCCCGCGCCGCATGCGCCGTTCCCGCTGCCGGTTCCGCCGAACAAGCCGGGCCCCCAACCCCCGCCGTGGCCGTACTTCGCGCCGCCGGACCAGATCGTGCCGCCCTACGGCCGGACGCCCCCGGGTGCACCCGAACCGGCACCGGCTCCGGCTCCGGAGGCGCCGTTGCCTGCGGAGGCACCACCTGTGGCCAGCGCACCCATGACGGGCACCTACGATCAGCACAGTGGGGTCTTCGCTGACGCCGACGGAGGCACCGGTGTCTATGCGGCTGGTGCTGAGAATCTGCGACCCGCGGAGACCTGGGTAGATCTGATGTTGGATCCAAGGCAGGCTTGATGACGGAAGAAACGGCCTCGAACCAGAGGCCGGCGCGTAGGCGCGCGTCCAGGGCGGCCGGCCCTACCGGTGCCGGCGTCGTCGCAGAGGTGACCACCACCAGTGTTGTGGCTGACGCTGCGACCACCACGGAGGCCAGGGCGCCGAAGCTGACGCCGGTCAAACCGCCGCCGCGGCGGCGTGCCCACAGCCGGCTGGTGGCGCTGGTGACGGTCCTGGTGCTGGCCGTGGCGACCGCGGCGCTGGGCGCGCTGGTTTACGTCATGCGCGACCAGCAGCGCAACGTCGACGCCGAGCAATCCCGCAATGAGCGCTTCGTCGACACCGGCAAGCAGACAGTGATCAACATGTTCAGCTACACGCAGGACACCATCGATGAGAGCGTCAATCGCTTCATCGACGGGACCAGCGGCCCGTTACGCGACATGATGAGCCAGGGCAACAACGCCGACAATCTCAAGGCACTGTTCCGCGACACCAATGCCAGCTCGGAGGCCGTGGTGAACGGCGCTGCGTTGGAGAAGGTGGACGAGATCGCCGGAAACGCGTCGGTGCTGGTGGCGGTGCGGGTGACGGTCGCCGACATGGACGGGGTCAATTCGCCGACCCGGCCGTACCGGTTGCGCGTGATCGTGCACGAGGACGACAACGGGCACATGACCGGATACGACCTCAAGTACCCCGACGGTGGAAACTGATGCGCTCTAAACTCACTGCCTTGCTGATCGGCCTGTTGACCGTGGCGTTCGTGGCAGCGGCGGGGGTCGGCGGCTCGCTGTACTGGAACCGGGTGATGCAACGCGCCCAGGCGGTAACCCGGGCCGAACTGCCTACCCTGGCGACCGATCAGATTCCCAAGGTGTTCGGCTACGACTATCAGACCGTCGAGCGCAGCTTGACGGAGACATATCCGCTGCTCGCCCCGGGCTTCCGGCAGAAGTTCGAAGAGGATGCCACCGCCAAGGTGATCCCTGAGGCACGCAAGCGTCAGCTCGTGGTGCAGATCAGCGTCGTGGGCGTCGGGGTGATGACCGCCCAACGTGAGTCGGGATCGGTGCTGGTGTACATGAACCGCACGGTGACCGACAAGTCCCGCCAACCGTTGTACGACGGCAGCCGACTGAAGGTCGACTACCGCAAGGTGGACGGCAACTGGCTGATCAACGCGATCAATCCGATCTGACGCGGCCCAGCGCTCACGCTGGGTTCGAGTTTCCCAACGCCTCGAGGAAGGCGCGGGCCCATCGGTCGACGTCGTGGGCCAATACCTGCCGGCGCAGGGCGCGCATGCGCCGCTTGCCCTCTTCGGGGCTCTGCTCCAGCGCAGCCTCCATGGCGTCTTTGACGCCCTCCAGATGGTGAGGGTTGATGAGGTAGGCCTGACGCAGCTCGGCGGCCGCACCGGTGAACTCGGACAGCACCAACGCCCCGCCGAGGTCACTGCGGCAGGCCACGTACTCCTTGGCCACCAGGTTCATCCCGTCGCGTAGCGGCGTGACCAGCATGACGTCGGCGGCGACGAAGAACGCGATGAGCTCGTCGCGCGGCACCGGGCGGTGCACGTAGTGCACGACGGGATGCCCGACCTCGCCGAACTCGCCGTTGATGTGCCCGACCTGACGCTCGATGTCCTCCCGCATCGCCTTGTAGCTCTCGACACGCTCGCGGCTGGGTGTCGCCAATTGGACCAGGACGGTGTCGTCGCGTTTGACCCGCTGCTCTTCGAGCAGCTCGGAGAACGCGTGCAGCCGGACATCGATGCCCTTGGTGTAGTCGAGCCGGTCGACGCCGAGGAGGATCTTGCGGGGGTTGCCGAGCTCGGCGCGGATCTGCCGGGCGCGTTGCCGGATCGCGCGGTTGCGCGCCCTGGCATCCAGATCTGCCGAGTCGATGGAGATGGGGAAGGCTCCGACCGTGACGGTGCGGAAGCCGTAGGAGATCTGGCCGAAGCGTGAGCGCACACCGATCGAGGCGCGTGAGGTGTTGGCCCCGATCAGGCGCCGCGCCAAGACCAGGAAGTTCTGCGCGCCGCCGGCCAGATGGAATCCGACCAGATCGGCGCCGAGCAGGCCTTCGACGATCTCGCTGCGCCATGGCATCTGCATGAACAGTTCGACCGGTGGGAAGGGGATGTGCAGAAAGAAGCCGATGGTGAGGTCGGGGCGGAGCATCCGCAGCATCTTCGGGACGAGTTGCAGCTGATAGTCCTGGATCCAGACGGTGGCACCGGGTGCGGCTGCGCGGGCCGTCGCCTCGGCAAAACGCCGGTTCACCTCGACGTAGGCGTCCCACCACTTGCGGTGGTACACGGGTTTGACGATGAGGTCGTGATACAGCGGCCACAGCGTGGCGTTCGAGAACCCTTCGTAGTAGTCCGCAACATCTTGGGCGGACAATTCCACCGGGAAGAGCTGCAGGTCTTCCTCGACGATCGGCTCGTCGCCACTGTCGGGGATGCCGGCCCAGCCGATCCATGCGCCGCGGCGTTTACGCAGCAGCGGTTCCAGCGCCGTCACCAGTCCGCCGGGACTGCGTTTCCATGTCGTGCTGCCGTCCGGCAACCGCTCCATGTCGATGGGCAGCCGATTGGCCACCACCACGAAGTCGGAGCTACCGGAGGCGGCCTTGCGGCCACCTTCCGGGCTCACCTACGCCTCGGTTTTCGAAGGCCCAATGCCGAGCATGGACAGGAACATCCGGCACTCGTCGGCGTCGGTGGCGTAGGTCGCCACGACCCGGCGGGCCTGGCTGGCCGTGCTGTCGGCCAGGGGCTCGACGTCGTCGATCTCGGCGGTTTCAGATTTCGCAGGCATGACACAACTGTATGCGACCGGGACAGGCCCGGCCGCCTCACGCCATCAGCCGATGGAACCGTGCACTGTCGGGCTGCTGCCGACGGTGGACTCCGGGACCGCCTGAGGCCCCTGGGACTGCTGTTCCTCGGCCAGGCCGATGCACTCCCCGGAGTTGGCACCGGTGCATGGGATGGAACCGCCGCCGCCGGGCTCGTTCACAGCGGGCAGGTTCGGGTTGCCCGGGATGCTGCTGAAGCTGCTCGGGGAATTCGGCACGGTGTGCGGAACACAGTTGCCGGTGTAGAGGTCTTCTTCTTCGCCGGTCGGGCAGGCCAGCACCGGGCCGGAGGACACCGGGGCGGAGAACGCGACGATCGCCGGCGCGGCGGCCGCAGCGAGTGCAAATCCGCCGGCAAAGATCAGTCGTCGCATCGAGATCGGGAAGGTTGCCATCGTCACGCTTTCTCTAGGTATTCGATTGTCTGTTGGTGAGATTCTATGGACGCTGTGGGATATCTGCATCCGATCTACGAGTTGGCTGGGAATCCGTCCCGAGGCGCTAGGGGCTGGCGCTGATCGTTGAACGCGGAATGGGTCGTGGACCTTCGGCCTCGTCCTCCTCGGCCAGGCCGATACATTCGCCGGCGTTGTGGCCGGTGCACGGGATGGCTCCGCCTCCGCCGGGCAGATTCACCGCAGGCAAATCCGGATTGCCCGGGATGCCGCTGAACGGCGACGGCGAATTCGGCACCAGGAAAGGCGTGCAGGTGGTCGTGTAGACGTCCGCTTCCTCACCGGTTGTGCACGTTGCCTGGGCGACCGGCGTCCCCAGCCACAAGGACAGTGCGCAACCGGCACCGGCTACAGCCAGCGCGACGGGCGCGACGACGGATTTCACACCAGCAGTCTAGGGCTGCTGGAGGTTTACTGTGCGGTCTCTGTCGTAGCGCTGTGTCAGCCGATGGAACCGTGCACGGTCGGGCTGCTGCCGACGGAGGACTCTGGGACCGGCTGCGGCCCCTGGGCCTGCTGCTCCTCGGCCAGGCCGATGCACTCACCCGAATTGGCGCCGGTGCACGGGATGGAGCCGCCACCATCCGGCGCGTTGACCGCAGGCAGGTTGGGGTTGCCCGCGATGCCGGTGAAATTGCCCGGGGAGTTCGGCACGATGTCGGGAACGCACACGTTGGTGAAGGTGTCCTCGGTCTCCCCGTTGGGGCACGAGGCCAGTGCTTGAGAGGGTGTCGACAGGGCCGTCAGGACCGGGGCCGCGGCGACGGCCGTGGCGATGCCCACCGCGACGGCGAAGCGGCGGGCGACAAGCGGGAGGATGGCCATGGCCGTGCTTTCTCTAGGGCGCTGTGCGATTTGCTGGACGACCGGCCGATGTGGTCTCCACGGCCGGTCGGCGGCGGGGCTGTGACATTCCGGAAGTCTACGCCCTACAAGGGAAAACGGGCGTGAATCGGCCTGGCGCCCAGGTTTCACCCGGCGGTGCTGTGAGGCGACTGCGTAGTAGCTGTGATCCCGGTGTGAGCGCGATTACGCGATACACGTAATCTGCATTCCGTAACTTACTTACCGTGCCTAAGAGGTGGTCCGAAATGGTCAGTCCCGATGACACAGCCCGCCAGGTCGAATACGAGACGCTCGACGACGGACGCATCGCCCGGATCTGGCTGAACCGTCCGGATGCGCAAAACGCCCAGTCCCGGACCCTGCTGGTGCAGCTCGACGAGGCGTTCGGGCGCGCCGAGGCCGATGACGCGGTCCGTGTGGTGATCCTGGCTGCACGTGGGAAGAACTTCTCGGCTGGGCATGACCTCGGTTCCGAAGAGGCGCTGGCCGAACGTCAGCCAGGGCCGACTCAACACCCGACCTTCCGCTCGCACGGCGCCACCGCCGCCGGTGTCGCCGAACGAACCTATTTGCAGGAGTGGCACTTCTACTTCGAGAACACCCGGCGCTGGCGTGATCTGCGCAAGATCACCATTGCCCAGGTGCAGGGCAACGCGATCTCCGCGGCCTTGATGCTGATCTGGGCCTGTGACCTGATCGTGGCCGCCGACGACGCCAAGTTCAGCGACGTCGTCGGGGTGCGGATGGGAATGCCGGGAGTCGAGTATTACGCCCACCCATGGGAATTCGGTGCCCGCAAGGCCAAAGAGCTACTGCTGACCGGTGATTCGATCGACGCCGATGAGGCCTACCGGCTGGGTATGGTGTCCAAGGTCTTCGCGCGCGACGAACTCGAAGACAAGACACTGGAATTCGCGCGGCGCATAGCCGACCGGCCGACAATGGCGGCGTTACTGGTCAAGGATTCCGTCAACGCAGCCAGTGATGCGATGGGCTTCACCGAAGCGCTTCGGCATGCCTTCCACATTCACGAACTCGGGCACGCGCACTGGGCGTCGGCCAACGAGAATCGCTGGCCGGTGGGTATGCCGCCAGATGTTCCCGACTGGCGGACATTGGGGGCTCCCAAGCCCGCCCGGCGTGATACACCATGACCATGCAGATTTCGTTAGAGGGTCGAACCTATCTGGTCACCGGCGGCGGCAGCGGTATCGGCAAGGCTTCCGCGGCCGCCATCGTCGCCGCCGGCGGCAACGCCCTGCTGATCGGGCGCAATGCCGACAAGCTCAGCGCCGCCACTGACGAGCTGAATGCCCAGGGGCCCGGATCGGTCCGCTATGAGCCTGCCGACGTGACCAACGAAGACGAGGTTCGCCGGGCGGTCGACGCGGCCACCGCATGGAACGGCCAGTTGCACGGTGTCGTGCACAGCGCAGGCGGGTCGCTGACCATCGGTCCGATCACCCAGATCGATTCCGAACTGTGGCGCCAGACCGTCGATCTGAACGTCAACGGCACGATGTACCTGATCAAGCACGCGGGCCGGGAGATGGTTCGGGGCGGCGGCGGCTCGTTCGTCGGCATCTCGTCGATCGCCTCGAGCAACACCCATCGCTGGTTCGGTGCATACGGGGTGAGCAAGGCCGCGCTCGACCACCTGCTCAAGCTGGCCGCCGACGAGCTCGGGCCGTCCTCCGTGCGGTTCAACAGCATTCGTCCGGGTCTTACCCGCACCGAGATGGTCGGCCCGGTATTCGAGCTCCCCGCAGCCCGCGACGATTACGAAGCTTGCACGCCTATGCCGCGGTTCGGCGAGGTCGAGGACATCGCCAACTTGGCGGTGTTCCTGCTCAGCGATGCCGCGGGCTGGATCACAGGCCAGGCCATCGGGGTGGACGGCGGACACGCGCTGCGCCGCGGGCCGGATATCTCGGGAATGCTCGAGCCGTTGTACGGCGCCGACGGCCTGCGCGGCGTCGTCCCCGACTGACTCGGTGGCGCGTGGCCGGGGCCTACACCGGAAGGCCGGCCCCGGCTTTCATGCGGTCGGTGCCGCCATGAGTCGGCCTACTGTTGACCGGCCGAGTCGAGCTCCGCGTTGCCGTCAGCGTGTTCGCAAACCCGGTGCACGGCGGTCACGATGCCCTGATACCCGGTGCAGCGGCAGAAGTTTCCCGACAACCCCTCGCGGATCTCGCCATCGGTGGGATTCGGGTTGTCGCGCAGCATCGCGGTGATCGAGGTGACGAATCCCGGTGTGCAGAAGCCACATTGCAGCCCGTGGCACTCCTTGAGCGCGGACTGCACCGGGGACAGCTCGCCGTCCGGTCCGGCGATTCCCTCGACCGTGGTCACTTCCTGTCCGTCCACCTGAACCGCGAACAGCAGGCAGGACCGGACGGCCTGCCCGTCCAGCAGAACCGTGCAGGCGCCGCAGGCGCCGTGCTCGCAGCCGAGGTGGGTACCCGTGAGACCGCAGGTGTCCCGCAGGAAGTCGGCCAGCGTGACGCGGGGCTCGACCACCCCCTGGTAGTCCCGTCCGTTGACCGAAACCGCAACCGGCAGTTCATGCATTGAGGGCCTCCTCGGCGTGCGTGGTTGCCTGGGTCCAGGCGCGGGATACCATGGCGGCCCCCACCCGGGCCCGGTATGACGCCGAGCCTTGCAGGTCGGCGGGGATGTCGCTGAGTTCGGGCATCGCCATCCGGCCGATCTCGTCGGCGGTGAGGCCGCCGATCGGGGTGCCGACCACCGCCGCTTCGGCCGCGGTGGCCCGCAGCGGGGTGGAGCCGAGCCCGAGCAGTCCGATGCCGCAGCGGGAGATCCGGTCGTCCTCATCGAGTTCGACTCCGACGACGGCGCCGGCGATCGCGAAATCGCCGTGTCGCCGTGCGAATTCGGCGATCCCGAAACCGCTGCGGCCCGATGCCACCGGGAAGCGCACCGCGGTGAGGATCTCGTCTGAGTCCAGCGCGGTCTCCCACAGGCCGGTGAAGAACTCGGCGGCCGGAATGGCCCGGGTGCCGCGGGATGAGGTCGCCTCGATCGTGGCGTCGAGTGCCAGGGCAACAGCCGCGTACTCTGCCGCCGGGTCGGCATGCGCGATCGCCCCGCCCAGCGTGCCGCGGCTGCGGATCTGGAAGTGGCCGATGTGCGGTGTGGCCAGGGTCAGCAGCGGCACCGAATCGGCGATCTCGTCGTCCAGTCCCACCATGGCGTGCGGGGTGGCCGCACCGATCCGAACCTCATTGTCCTGCAGCGCGATGTCGTTCAGTTCGGAGAGTCGTGAGATGTCGATCAGGTTGTCGAAGTGGGTCAGGCGCATCGACAGCATCGGCACCAGGCTCTGACCACCCGCCAGGACCTTGGCGTCTTCGCCGTACTCGCTCAGCATGCCGACTGCCTCGGCGACCGAGGTGGGCCGGTGATAGGTGAAGGGGGCGGGTTTCATGACACCAACCGCAGCAGTGCGGCCTGCAGGTCCTCGGTGCTCAGCCCACTGGACTTTCGCTTGTTACGTCCGGTCCGGCCGATCAGGAAGCCGAGCACGCCTGCGGCCGCGGCCGCGCCGATCGCCGGGGCGAAGCGTTTGGCCATCGGCACGGCCATCACTTTGGCCAGCGCGAGTGCGTTGATCGGGGCGGCCTCCTGGGCCGGCTGTTCGGCGGCTGTTGCGGCCGAGCCGGTTTGGGCCTGCGTCGTCTCGCCGACCAGCTCGGCCTCCAGGCTGCGGGCGAACTGGTCGATCAGGCTGCCGGCCACGTCTGCCAGCACGCCCCGGCCGAACTGGGCTGCCTTGCCGGAAATGGCGAGATCAGTGGTGACCACGACCAGTGTGGAATCGGCGCCCTCATCCTTGAGCTGTGCGGTCACGACCGCCGAGGCGGTGCCGCTGCCGCGGGTCTCCTTGCCGTTGGCCTTGAGGACCACCCGCTGTGCTGCCGCGTCCTTCTCCTGGAATGTCGCATCGCCCTTGTAGGACACCGTGATCGGCCCGACCTTCACCTTGACCGCACCCGTGAAGTCGTCACCGTCGACGCTCAGCAGGGTGGCGCCGGGCAGGCAGGGTGCGACGCGCTCGACGTCGGTGAGCACCTCCCAGGTTTTCGCCGCCGGCACCGCGACCCGGAATTCGTTGTTGAGCTCCACGATTGGTGGTCCCTTCCTAGAGGTTTCTACGAGTGGTGTTCCTGCGCCAACTCGATGGCTTCGACGATGGCTGCCGGAGTGGCTGGCAGGGTGGTCAGGGTGACGCCGAGCGGGGCCAGTGCATCGTTGACGGCGTTGATCACCGCGGGCGTCGAGCCGATGGCCCCACCCTCACCCGCACCCTTGTAGCCACCGACGCCGGGTCCCGGGATCTCGACATGGCCGTACTCGATCGTCGGGACTTCGGTGGTGGTGGGCAGCAGGTAGTCGACAAATGTTGAGGACAACGGGTTTCCGGCGTCGTCATAGGACAGCTTCTCCAGCAGCGCGCCGCCGATGCCCTGCACGGTGCCGCCGGCGATCTGGCCTTCGACCACGTTGGGGTTGATCATCGGACCAACATCCTCGCTGACGATGTAGCGCGTGAGGGTGACGTGCCCGGTGATCACGTCGACCTCGCACGTGCAGGCGTGGGTGGCGTTGGCCCAGTGGATCGGGGCGGTGGGCGGTGCGGTGTACCGGGCGGTGGCTTCCAGGGAGGCTGAGGTGCCGGGCGGAAGCATCTGCGGCTCGTAGTGGGCGCGGTAGGCCAGATCGGCGAAGCTGACGCTCTTTTCGGGATCGTGGCGCGTCGTCGCCTTGGACCCGCCGAGTTCGATCTCGGACTCCTCGACCTCGAGCCGGGCCGCGGCCATGGCGACGAGCTGTTTGCGCAGGATGGTTCCGGCCTCGTTGACCGCACCCGCGGTCATCGGGGCGCTGCGGCTGCCCTGGGTTCCTGCGCCGTACGGCGTCACCGCGGTATCGCCCTGAATGGTTGCGACATCGTCGATGTCGGCACCCAGGGCGTCGGCGGTGAGCTGGATAACGGTGGTTTCCAAGCTGTTTCCGGTGGAACCGCCGTTGACGTAGACGTTGATCTTGCCGGTCGGTTCCATCCGGATCGTGCAGCCCTCGCTGGCCAGGTGGCCGGTGGCTGCACCGGTGGGTTCGATGTAGGCCGAAAAGCCGAGTCCGAGGTAACGGCCCTGGGCCAGCGCCTCGGCCTGCTCCTTGCGGAAGCCTTCGTGGTCGAGGATCTTGACGGCCTGCTCGAACGTCTCGATCGGGGCGACGTGGTCATACGGCATGCCGTTGGGGTTGAAGTACGGCATCTCGTCGCGGCGGAGCAGGTTCTTGCGCCGCAGCTCGACGGGGTCAACGCCCATCTTGCGGGCTGCGATGTCGAGAAGTATTTCGCGGGTGAGGGTTTCGTACTGCCATGGACCGCGGTAGGCGTGCAGGCCGGCGGTGTTGGAGAACACGGTCTTGTAGTTGAAGCTGGCCTTCGGCACCCGGTACGGGCCGGGGAAGAACATGCCGATGGCCGCGGTGGTCAGCACGGGATAGGGGGTGGGGTAGGAGCCGACGTCTTGGATGAAGTCGATGTCGGCGGCCAGTATGGTGCCGTGCTCGTCGAAGGCCATGCGCACGTCGCCGTCGACGTGACGGGACTGCCCGGCCGACATCAGGTTTTCCCGGCGGTCCTCGATCCACTTGAGCGCTGTGCCTGATCGCGCGTGCGACGTCGCACTGGAAACTTTGCGGGCGGCCAGCATGATGCACATGTCCTCGCGCATCGGGACCACCTTCTGGCCGAATCCGCCGCCGGTGTCGCGCATGATGACTCGCACATGCTGGGCCGGGATGCCGAGCAGGCGGGCCGCGAAAGCGCGCAGTTCGTGCGGAGTCTGGGTGGAGGCCCAGATGGTCAGCTCACCTGAGGTCGCCGACCATTCGGTGACCATGCCCCGGCACTCGATCGGCACCGGCACGTGCATCTGCTGGTAGATGTGCTCGTTCACCACGTGCGCGGCTGAACTGAAGACCTCCTCGTCGGGAGGCATGCCGGCCATCCCGCCGGCGTTGTTGTCCGGAAAGGCTTCGTGGACGGACACTTCCGAGGTCAATGCCTGCCGGAAGTCGGCGATCGCCGGAAGTGGTTCGTAGTCGACGTCGACCAGGTCGACGGCATCCTCGGCGAGGTAGCGGCTCTCGGCGATGACCAGCGCCACGGGATCTCCCACGAATTTCACCTCGCCCTCGGCCAGGGGCGGGCGCGGGGTGTCGGGGACGTCCTTGCCCGCGACGGCATGCCAGGCCTCTTTGACCTCCGGGTTGAGGTCGGCGGCGGTGAGCACGCAATGCACCCCGGGCAGCGCCAGGGCGGCGGCTGCGTCGACGCGGGTGAATTTGGCATGCGCGTACGGGCTGCGGACGAAGCAGGCATGCAGCATGCCGGGCCGCGTGACGTCGTCGACATAGGTGCCGCGTCCGGTGAGCAGTCGGGTGTCCTCGACCCGTTCGACCCGTCGGCCGGCATAGCGGGTTGCGACGGTCTCCGGTACGGCTGACGCCATAGGATCGCTCCAATCCGTCGGTTCACGTATGCGCAGTACTTATGCGCATAACCTAGCGGCCGCCGGAGGCTCCGACGCCGAATCAAGAGTGTGGTTATCGTACATCGGAAAGCAATATGCCTGAAGAAGAGAGTGTCATTTCCGCAGGATTGCGGTTACTGACCGGCACGGTACTGACGACTATCGCCATCGTCGCTGCGGTGGCCTCGGCGCCGCCGACGTTCGCCAGGCCCGTTGCCGAAGCCGGACTGGTCGACGTGCGCACCGCGGTGCCGGATGCAGTGGTCGACCTGCGGTACGCGACTCCCGACAATTTCGTCGGCCGGCGGCTCTATCCGGCCGGGGCACCCTGCCTGGTGCACGAATCCCTGGCCGCCGGGTTGGCCACCGCAGCGGCCGTGCTGCGGCCGGACAAGCTCGTTTTCTGGGACTGTTATCGGCCGCATGAGGTTCAGGTGCGGATGTTCGAAGCGGTGTCGAATCCCAACTGGGTGGCGCGGCCGGGACCGTACGCCCGCAGCCACGAGGCCGGACGATCGGTGGACGTGACGATCGCCGGGGCCGACATGGGCACCGGTTTCGACGACTTCACCGAACGCAGCCGGGCTTATGCGACCGACGGGATCACCCCTGCCGCCCGAGCCAACCGGGCCCGGCTGCGTGAGGCGATGGGCGCCGGTGGGTTGACCGTGTATTCAGGGGAGTGGTGGCATTTCGACGGGCCGGGTGCGGCCGATCCGCGCCCCTACCTGGACGTCCCGCTGGGCTGAGTTTCCCCTGGGTACTTGAGCCTGTCGTCCGAGTTTGGAATGTGCCAGCATGGGGAACCGTAACGTTCGTCACGATCCGGTAGGCGTGGAGTCGAAATGAACGTCTTCAAATTGTTCCAGGGTGCAATGCTGATTGCCGCCTGCGCCCTTCCAATCGCACCGATGCCCACCGCGTCGGCGCAACCCCCGTGCCCAGACGTCGAGGTGGTCTTCGCCCGAGGCACCTATGAACCGCCGGGTGTCGGCGGACCGGGACAGTCCTTCGTCGATGCGCTGCGCGCCCGCGCCGGGGAGCGTTCGGTCGAGGTGTACCCCGTGAACTACCAGGCCAGTGGGAACTTCGGTGACCGGATCGAGTTCGCCAGAACAGTGGTCGACGGCATCCGTGACGCATCCGACCACATCAAGGCGACCGCAAGGGACTGCCCGAAGACGAAGGTGGTCCTGGGCGGCTACTCCCAGGGCGCCGCGGTAGCCGGCTACACCACCGCGGCCACCGTGCCGGATGGCATCCCGCCGGAATACAAGCAATATATCCCCGAGCCCATGCCGGCCGAGGTCGCCGACCACGTGGCATCGGTGGTACTGCTCGGTGCGCCGTCCGACGAGTTCATGCGCGACATCGGCGCCCCGCAGATGGTGATCGGCCCGCGGTACAAAGACAAGACCATCGAGTTGTGCGAGCCCGGTGACACCATCTGTGACGGGACACCGGCCGGTGTACCCAACTTCGCCCACACCGCGTACGTCTTCAACGGGATGCCGGGCCAGGCCGCTGATTTCACCGTGGGCCGGCTCTGACCGGCCACGTAGATAACGATATGAAACCTCAATGGTTGCAATGTGATACGTGAGCCCAGGAGTTTTGCCGGACGCCACTATGTTCGCTGAGTGCACCGTCGAACGGCCCTCAAGATCCCGCTGGTACTGGCAGCAGCAGCGGCCCTCCCTCAAGCACTGGCCCCTCTTCCGGTAATCCCACGCGCGACCGCGGCGCCAGGCCAATGGCCGGTAGAGCGCGCCAATGCGTGGTATCAGGCGCAGGGCTGGCTCGTCGGCACCAACTTCATCACCTCGAACGCGATCAACCAGATCGAGATGTTCTCTGCAGGTACCTACGATGCGCGCCGCATCAACAGCGAATTGCAGGCGTGTCGACTGCTCGGATTCAACACGGTCCGGGTCTTCCTGCATGACCTGTTGTGGGCGCAGGACCGTGCCGGATTCCAAAGCAGGCTGGCCAATTTCGTCGGGATCGCAGCGCGTCAAGGAATCAAGCCGCTGTTTGTCTTCTTCGATTCGTGCTGGGATCCGAACCCGCAGCTCGGGGCGCAACGAGCGCCGACGCCCGGCGTGCACAACTCCGGCTGGGTGCAGAGCCCGGGTGCGCAACGCATCGACGATCCGCGTTACCGCCCGGTGCTGCGCGACTATGTGGTCGGGGTGATGAGCCAGTTCCGCAACGACGATCGGGTGCTGGGCTGGGACCTGTGGAACGAACCGGACAACCCTGCCAAGCAGTACCGCAAGGTCGAACGCAAGGACAAGATCGACGCGGTCGGAGGCCTGCTGCCGCAGGTGTTCGCGTGGGCACGCTCCGTCAATGCCGCGCAACCGTTGACCAGTGGCGTGTGGCAGGGCAGCTGGGATCGTGGAAACCGAAGCGAGATGGACAATTTCCAACTCGACAACTCCGACGTCATCTCCTTTCACTCCTACGCCGGGCCTGCCGAATTCGAAGCCCGCATCGCCGAGCTCGCACCGTTGGGCCGGCCGATCCTGTGCACCGAATACCTGGCGCGCGACCAGGGCAGCACGCTCGAAGGCGTGCTGCCGGTTGCCAAGCGGCACAACGTCGGCGCCTACAGCTGGGGGCTGGTGGCCGGCAAGACCCAGACCTATTTCCCTTGGGACTCCTGGGACAAGCCCTACACCAAGGTGCCGAACGTGTGGTTCAGCGACCTGCTGCAGCCCGACGGGCGGCCATACAAGCAAAGCGAATACCAGACCCTGAAGAAGCTCACCACCCGGGTGTAGGCGTTTGAGCTTCGCCCATGTGGGTGACTCCATTGACTATGGATCAAAGCGACGGCGGCCGGCCGATACCGAAAGACGCGCGCAAAGTCACCGAGGGGCAAGCGGAACTGCAGGACGAATTCGACCGTCGGGGTGAGGATCCCGACGGTCCAGCGCTGCACGAGAGCCACGAGAACATCGCCGACGAGACGTGATCATCTAGAACGACTGGCCGTTGGCATAGCGCTGTCGGCGGAAGTAGCGGCCATTGCCTCGGTTGCGGCTCTTGTACGTCGGCAGTTGAGAGTCGCAGTTCGGACAGACCAACCTCAGGTTCTCCCGGCGATTGTTCGTCGGGTTCCCGTCGATGTGGTCCATGACGAACGTGAGCGGAAGGTCCTGCCACACACTGGTCGCGCTGCAGATGGCGCAACAGCCGGACTGGGCAACGGCGATGTATTCCCGGATGTAGTGATTCTGGCGGCTGTCCACCCATGCTTCGCCGGATTCGAGCCAGCGTTTGGTGCTTGCGTCGCGTCGGGCTGCCGCCTGACATGCATTACCGCAGTAGACCTTCTGACTGCGCTTCGTCAGTGGTGAACCACAGTTGCGACAGAGCCTCATGTGAGGAAGTTACTAACATGCACCGACAACAATCGATGCGTGTGGAGCCCCCTATCGGGATTGAACCGATGACCTACATATTACAAGTATGTTGCTCTACCACTGAGCTAAGGAGGCGGGTGGAACGCGCCCTAGCTTAACGGGTCACTCGTCGGCGTCGATAACTCGCTGGGAACTGACCGGCCGCGGGGAGCCCCGCCGGGACGAGCGACGGGGCAGCGGGATGCGGTCGGCGATGCTGCTGAGCGGGTTGACCACCTGGCTCAGTGTGATGACCGCATCGTGCAGTGCATCGATGGTGGGGGCCAGCGCCTCCAGTCCGGGCGCCAGCCGGTTCAGCGTGTCGGCCACGTCGGCGAGTTTGAGCAGCGGGCCATCGGGGTCGGTCAGGGTATCCAGCAGGCCGCCCTCGGCGAGCAGCCGGTCGGCCACGCCGTCCTCACGCAGCACCCGCTCGATGAGGCCGTCGTTTGCCAGCAGCTGATCGGCCAGCCCGCCTGGCGCGACCACCCGTGAGAGCGCGCCGTCATCGGTGGTGAGCCGGTCCAGCAGCCCGCCCTCCATGGTGACCTGGTCCACCAGCCCACCGGGGGCCACCGCCCGGGCCACCGCGCCGTTGTCCGCGGTCAGCCGGTCCAGCATGCCGCCCTCAGCCGTTAGCTGATCGACCAGCCCGCCTGGTCGCAGCAAACGGTTGATCGGGCCGTCGGGCGCCAGTGCCCGACCCAGCGGGGCGTCGTCGTCCAACAACCGCGCGAGCCGGTTCGCGCGCTCGACCGCATCATCGATCCCGAACAGCGAGGCCATCGATGACCTGCTGGTGAGCGGGTTCGCATCGGTGATTCCGCGTTGCACGGCGTTGAGCGTCTCGTTGGCGATGCCGAGTCCGGCGTCGGCCACGGCCAACCCGATGCGCACGGGCGCGGTAGCAACCTGGACCAGCGTCTTGCCGAGGTTCATGGGCGTCAGTGTAGTTACCCGCGTCACAGCTAAACTCACAGGAAGTGCACAGCGTGCATGCAGGTTGAGTTCAAGAGGCACGATCAACATCAGAGAATGGCCATGCCTGCAGTTCCTGAGAGCGTCCCCGAAGCCCGAATCCTCGTCGTCGACGACGAGGCCAACATCGTCGAGCTGCTGTCCGTCAGCTTGAAGTTCCAGGGTTTCGAGGTGCACACCGCGTCCAACGGTGCTGCGGCCCTCGACAAGGCCAGGGAAGTCCGCCCCGATGCGGTGATTCTCGACGTGATGATGCCCGGCATGGACGGTTTCGGGTTGCTGCGCCGGCTGCGCGCGGACGGCATCGACGCGCCGGCCTTGTTCCTCACCGCGCGCGACAGCCTGCAGGACAAGATCGCCGGGCTCACCCTCGGCGGAGATGACTACGTGACCAAGCCGTTCAGCCTCGAAGAGGTGGTGGCCCGGCTGCGGGTGATCTTGCGCCGGTCCGGCCGGGGAGTGGAGGAACCGCGCAGCGCCAAGCTGTCGTTCGCCGACATCGAACTCGACGAGGACACGCACGAGGTGTGGAAGGCGGGCGAGCCCGTCTCGCTCTCGCCTACGGAGTTCACCCTGCTGCGGTACTTCATCATCAACGCGGGCACGGTGCTGTCCAAGCCGAAGATTCTCGACCACGTGTGGCGCTACGACTTCGGTGGCGACGTCAACGTCGTCGAGTCGTACGTGTCCTACCTGCGCCGCAAGATCGACACCGGAGACAAGCGCCTGCTGCACACCCTGCGCGGGGTCGGTTACGTTTTGCGTGAGCCGCGCTGACGGCCGGCCAGTCAGCGGCATACTTTTACCGGTGTTGGACCGGGTAGAACGGCGCGGGGTGCCGTTGCGCGTCGGCCTGGTGGCCGTCGCACTGGTCTTGGTGGCATGCGGTCTGCTGGCCTCCGGCGTCGCGGTCACTTCGATCATGCGGCACACCGAGGTCAACCGCATCGATCAGACGCTGCTCGATGCCGCGGGCAGCTGGGCACAGGAGCCGCGCCAACTGCCCTCGACGCCGCTGGTAGGTCCGAATCCGGCGCGTCCGCCATCGAACTTTTACGTCCGCGGCGTCGATCAGGACGGCCGAACCTGGATCGCGATCAACGACCGCGAGGCCGAACCGGAGTTGCCTGACGACAACGATGTCGGCCCGGTCCCCGTGACCGTCGAGTCTGTCGGGGCCTCCGATGTGCAGTGGCGGGCCATGACGGTCCGGGGCCCGAACGGTGAGCGCACCACGGTCGCGATCGACCTGTCCGACGTCCAGTCGTCGGTGCGGGCGTTGATCTGGTCGCAGGTCGGCATCGGCACGGTCGTGCTGCTGGTGCTCGGTATCGTCGGCTACGCCGTCGTACACCGCAGCCTGCGTCCGCTCGTCGAAGTGGAACGTACGGCCGCGGCGATCGCGGCCGGCCAGTTGGATCGCCGTGTCCCCGAACGGGATCCGCGTACCGAGGTGGGCCGGTTGTCGTCCGCGCTGAACGGCATGCTCGCACAGATCCAGCGGGCGGTGGCCTCCTCGGAGGCCTCGGCCGAGCAGGCGCGTACGTCCGAGGAACGGATGCGCCGCTTCATCACCGACGCCAGCCATGAACTGCGTACCCCGCTCACCACGATCCGCGGATTCGCCGAGCTCTACCGCCAGGGCGCTGCCCGCGACGTCGAGATGCTGATGGGGCGCATCGAGAGTGAGTCCCGGCGGATGGGCCTGCTGGTCGAGGATCTGCTGCTGCTGGCCCGTCTGGATGCGCAGCGGCCGCTGGATCAGCATCGCGTCGACCTGCTGACCCTGGCGACCGACGCCGTGCACGATACGCAGTCGATCGCACCGGGCCGCCGGGTACGCATGGAGGTGTTCGACGGTCCCGGCACCCCCGAGGTGCTCGGCGACGAAGCCCGCCTGCGTCAGGTGCTGAGCAACCTGGTGGCCAACGCGGTGCAGCACACCCCGGACACCGCCGGGATCACGGTGCGGGTCGGCACCGACGACGACCACGCCATCATCGAGGTGTGCGACGAAGGTCCGGGCATGAGCCAGGACGATGCGCGGCGGGTGTTCGAGCGGTTCTACCGCGCCGACAGCTCACGCACCCGGGCCAGTGGCGGCACCGGGTTGGGCCTGTCGATCGTGCATTCGTTGGTGCTGGCTCACGGCGGCACGGTCACGGTCACCACCGCGCCCGGTCAGGGCTGCCGGTTCACCGTCAGCTTGCCTAGGATTGCAGATCTGCCAGCGCGGCCTTGATCTTGGTCTGTGCCTCGTCGAGGGACTCGGCCGACGGATTGTTGTCGACGTGCGCGAAGCCGAAGTCGGTCAGGTTGTAGGCCGGGAACACGTGCACGTGCAGGTGCGGCACCTCAAGGCCGGCGATGATCACGCCGGCCCGCTGTGCACCGAAGGCCCGGCACACAGCCTTGCCGATCAGCTGTGACACCTCCATCACCCGGCCGAAGACGGCGGGTTCGACGTCCTGCCAGTTGTCGATCTCGGCCCGGGGCACCACGAGGGTGTGGCCCTGCGTCATCGGCGCGATGGTGAGGAACGCGACGATGTCATCGTCCTCATAGACGAATCGCCCGGGCAATTCTCCGTTGATGATCTTCGTGAAGACGGACGCCATGTCGCAAGCATAGTGAGGCCGCGAAGCCGCCAAGCGCGAGCGTGAAGCCTCCCGAACCCGGTCAGGCCCCGGAGATGGCCGCGTGCAATTCCCCGACCGTCCACGGCGGCGTGCTGTGATGGTCGCGGTATCCGATGAAACCGGTTGAGGGTCGCGCGAATTCGCCGATGAACCCGCCCGCGGCGATGAAGATGCGGCCGGTCACGCCCTTGGCCTCGTCGCTGACCAGGTAGGCGTACGTCGGGGCGACGTATTCCGGTGGAGCGGCGTCCAGCGCGCCCTGCATGCTGACGTCGTCGAGCAGGCCGCGGCGGTTGAGCTCGGCGATGTGCTGCTCGTAGTCGGACCCGGTGGACAGCCGGGTGCGGGCACCCGGGCACACCACGTTGGCCCGCACCCCGTGTTCTTTGAGCTCGGCGGCGATCGCCAGGGTCAGCCCGTTGACCGCGCCTTTGCCCGCGGGGTAGCCGCTGCCTCCGTAATCGCCGAGAAAGGCGAAGGAGCTGGTGTTGACGATGGCGCCGCCGCCTTGGGCCACCATCTTCGGCGCCGCCGCGCGGCAGGTTTCGAACACTGTGCCCAGGTGCGCGTCGAGCAGCTCGTGAAATTCGGCACTGGTCACATTGAGGATGGACGATCCCGCCGGTTCGGCGGTCCCGGCACAGTTGACCAGGATGTCGACCCGGCCGAACTCGGCGACACAGGTGTCGACGAGCGCGTCGGCCACCTTGGGGTCGGCAGGTGACCCGGCATGCGCGACACCGGAAACCCGCTGTGCCGCAGCGGCTGCCGCATCGGCGTCGCGACCGTTGACCACCACACCCGCGCCCTGGGCGGCGAGCAGTTCGGCAACTGCCAGCCCGATGCCGCGGGTGCCGCCGACAACGATCGCGCCGCGGCCGGCGAGCGGGCCGCTAATCGGCATCTGCCTCGGCGAACTGCATGGCCTCCAGGTTCCAGTAGCCGCGCAGGTTGGTGATCAGACCTTCGTCGTTCACCTTGTAGGTGAAGACGCCGCGCACGGTGGCGGTGAATCCGTTCGGAAACTTGGTGCGCAGCACCAGGATGTACGCGATCTCGTTCGGCGAGCTGGACGGGAACGTCTCCTCGCACGTGACGGTCAGCTCGTTCGGCCCGATGTTGGCGTCGTAGAAAGCACCGAGGGCTTCCTTGCCGCGCACGCCGGTACCGTCGGGGTTGGTGACGGCCTCCCCGATCGGGTCCTCGACCAGGACGTCGTCGGCCATGAGCGCCAGCCAGCCCTCACGATCACCGGATTGCACGCACTTCCAGGACGACCGCGAGGCCACGACCACGGGTGTCTCGGTGTGTGTTTCGGTCACGTAATTCCCTTCCTACCCAATAAGTTGTGGAGCCGTAGCCGTATTGAGGACGGCTACGGCTCCACAAATCGCAGAGTGGTCAGCGATCGGCATCCGTGTAGCGGATGACGCCGCGGATGTTGCGACCTTCCAGCATGTCGGCGTAGCCGTCGTTGATCTGCTCGAGCTTGTACTGCCGGGTGACCATGTCGTCGAGGTTCAACCGGCCCGCCTTGTACATGCTCAGCAGCTGCGGGATGTCGTGGTGCGGGTTGCCGCCGCCGAAGATGGTGCCCTGCAGGCGCTTCTGCAGCAGCGTCAGCATCGACAGGTTGAGCTTCACGTCGTTGCTGGCCATGTTGGCGACGGCGGTGGCCACCACGGTGCCGCCCTTGGCGGTGATGTTCATGTAGTGGTCGATGTCCTCGCCCTTGAGCTCACCGACGGTGACGATCGTCTTGTGCGCCATCCGGCCCTGGGTGACCTCTGCGACGCCGGCCATCGCGGAGAAGATGTCGGGGTAGGCGTGGGTGGCGCCGAACTTCAGCGCGTTGTCCCGTTTGAACTCAACGGGATCCACCGCGAAGACGTTGCGCGCGCCTGCGGCCAGCGCGCCCTGCAGCGCGCCGGTGCCGACACCGCCGACCCCGACGATGACGACGTCGTCGCCGGGGCGGACGTCACCGCTGCGCACGGCCGAGCCGTAGCCGGTGGTGACACCGCAGCCCACGAGGCAGGCCACCTCGAACGGGATGGACGGATCGATCTTCACGACCGAGCTCTTGTGCACCACCATGTACGGGCTGAAGGTGCCCAGCAGGGTCATCGGGATGACGGGCTGGCCGTTCTTGACCGCGTGGATACGGTGGGTGCCGTCGGACACGGCGGTGCCGGCCAGCAGGCCCGCGCCCAGATCGCACAGGTTCCGCAGGCCCTCCTGGCACGCCGGACATTCACCGCAGGACGGGATGAACGACAGCACGACGTGGTCGCCGGGCTGAATGTGGTCGACACCCGGGCCGACCTCGGTGACGATGCCTGCGCCTTCGTGGCCGCCGAGCACCGGGAACCCTGCCATCGGGATGTCGCCGGTCACCAGGTGGTGGTCCGAATGGCACATACCGGAGGCTTCCATCTGGATCTTGACCTCGTCCTTGACGGGGTCACCGATCTCGATCTCCTCGATGGTCCACGGTTGGTTGAACTCCCAGATGAGAGCGCCTTTGGTCTTCATCACGTGTGCCTTCCACTAGAGCCGTTGACCACAGACTAGAGCTATTAGTTGCGTGGGTCACACCCACCCCCAAGCAACTGCTTGGCCGGGAGCTACCAGATCTTCACGGGAGCTTCGCCGAGCGGGTAGTAGCCCGGCAGTTTCTCGCCGGCCAGGCTGCGCTCGATGCGCTTCTGCATGGTGGGGGTGAGGTCGCCGGACTCGATGAGCTTCAGGAACGCCTTCTGAACGTGGCCGAAATCGAAGAAGTCCCGCTGCCACTCGATGAGCAGTTGATCGTTGAGCCGGAACCAGCTACCGCCGATGCCGTAGATCTCGTCGCGGCTGCCGTCGCTCTTGTTGGCGATCTGCTTCCAGAAGCCGACGATCTCGTTCTGCTTCTCGTCGATCAGCACCCGCTGGTATTCGTAGACCCAGTTCTCCAGGCCTTCCATCTCCAGACCCAGTGCCACGTCGCGGATTTCGTCGCGGCCGACGCACATCACGTCTTCCTTGGGGCCGATGTTCCAGCCGTAGGTGGCATCTTCGGTGTAGAAGTCGGCCAGCGGCTTCCAGTCACCGGCCTTCTCGGCTTCCTGATTGGCCTTGAGCCAGCGATCCGACCAGGCTTCCAGTTCGTTTCTCGACGCCATTGTCATTCCTTCTCTGTGATGGATAGAGCGCGGGTAGGACACATTTCGACAGCCATCTCCACGGCATCGCGGAGCTCGTCGGGTGGCTCGTGATCGAGGATTTCGACGACGCCGCGTTTGGGCACCCGGAATACGTCCGGCGCTTCGAGCTCGCACATGGCGTGGCCCTGGCACAGATCCTCGTCGACCTCAACGCGGTAGCAGCCCATGGGACTAAACCTCTTCGATTCCCCGGTCGCTGCGCTCCTGCCCGCCGGCGACTCGCTTGCGGTATCGCACCTTGGCCGGCCGTGCCAGCTGGACCACCATCTTCGAATGGTCGTTCTGGTAGCTCTCGGGCGGCTGTGCCATCTCGAATTCGTACTCGCGCAACAGGACCGAGAAGATCGCCTTGATCTGCATCTGGGCGAACGCGGCCCCGACGCAGCGATGCTTGCCGGCCCCGAAGGGGATCCAGGTCCACCGGTTGATCAGGTCTTCCTGGCGCGGCTTCTCGTACCGGTCCGGGTCGAAGGCGTCCGGGTCGGGGAAGTCCTCGGGGATCCGGTTGGAGATGGCCGGGGAAGCCGCGACCATCTGGCCCTTGTGGATCGGGAAGCCGGCCACTTCGAACTCATCCTGGGCCACCCGCATCAGGATGATCAGGGGCGGGTGCAGGCGCAGGGTTTCCTTGAGCGCATTGTCGATGTTGGGAATCTGCCGCAGCGCATGGAAACTCACCTCTTGGCCGTCGGCGTACAGGTCGTCGAGCTCCTGCTGGACCTTGGCGTAGAAGTCCGGGTGGCGCAGCAGTTCGATCAGCGTCCAGGACGACGTTCCCGAGCTGGTGTGGTGGCCGGCGAACATCAGTGAGATGAACATGCCGGTGACCTCGTTGGCGGAGAAGCGCGGATTGCCCTCCTCGTCCTTGATGGACACCAGAACGTCGAGCAGGTCACGATCGCTCTTGTCGGTGGGCGGGTTGGCGATTCGCCCGTTCATCACCTCTTGGACCAGTTCCACCAGGTTGGCCCTGGCCTCGTCGCGAACCCGGAAACTCTCGATGTCCAGGTAGGGGTCGACGTAGCAGAGCGGATCGGTGCCGCGCTCCAGCAGGTGATAGAAGTTGGCGAACCGGGAATCGAGCTGATTGCGGAACTTCGGCCCGATGAGGCAGGCCGTCGACGTGTAGATGGTGAGCTCGGAGAAGAACTCCAGCAGGTCGATTTCCCCGCTCTCACCCCAGTTCTCGATCATCCGCCGCACCTCGTGCTCGATGGTCGCGGCGTGCCCCTTCATCTGCTCACCGCGCAGCGCGGTGTTGTGCAGCATCTCGGCGCGGCGCTCGGGGTCGGCGTCGAACACCACACCCTCGCCGAAGATCGGGGTCATGAACGGGTAGGCCTCGGCCTGGTTCAGTTCGCTGTCGCTGGAGCGGAAGAAGAACTCGTTGGCCTCCGCGCCGCTCAGCAGCACCACCTGCTTGTCGGCCAGCTGGAACCAGCCCACGTCACCGCACTCGTCGCGGATGCGTTGCATCAGGCCGATCGGGTCGGTGCGGAATTCCTCGAGGTGGCCGTGCTCTTCCTCACCACCGGAAACCCGTTGAACTTCTTTGAGTTCAGAGCTCGTCATGTTCTACTCAGCCTTCCACTCTCAGCTTCTGGCGATCCTTGACGTCGGACAACGGCGCCTCGGGCTGAATCTCCAGTTCGGCGATGAAGCCGCCACGGGGGGTCTCCGCGACGAAGGTGATGGCCCGCGCGAGATCGGCCGCGCGCAGGAAGTAGTCGTGCCGGGCCTGACCCCACTTGGCCCAGTCCTCCAGCATCTCGCCTACCTTGTCCATCGGCGCGCTCCAGCCCATGGCGGTCTTGGTGGGCCCGGGGTGGACGACGGAGGCGCGCACACCGGTGCCCTCCAGTTCCATCTGCAAGGTCTTGGCCATGCCCAGCAGGCCGGCCTTGGCGGCGCCGTAGCCGCCCATGTACGGCCGCGGCCGCAGGGACACATCAGAGCCGACGAAGATGATGTCACCGCGGCGGCGCTCGACCATGCCCGGAAGCACTGCGGTGGCAAGGCGATTGGCGCCAATGAGGTGAATCTGAACTTGATTCTCGAATTCGTCGGTGCTGATCTCGTGGAGCTGGCCGAAGAAGGTGTCACCCGCGCCGGCCACGAGCAGCTCGATGTCGCCGAGCGCCTCGGTGGCGCCGTGGACGAACGACTTGACCGACTCCGCGTCGGTGACGTCGAGCGGCAAAGCGATCGCCTCGCCGCCCGCGGCCGTGATCTGGTCGACGAGCTCCTGGCACTTCTCGACGCGGCGTGCGCCGAGGGCAACCGGGAAGCCGTGTGCGGCCAGCTCGGTTGCCGTGGCGGCACCGATGCCGGACGACGCGCCGGCGACGATTGCCGGTCGACGGTCGGGATGGGGTTCGAAACGAGCCATTTAACGCGCCTTTACGGTCATTGGAAGGTGCGCGAATCCGCGGACGGAACTTGAGTGAACGCGGACGGCATTGGCCTCGTCTACCTCGTATCCGCGAATTCGCTTGAACAACTCGGTCAGTGCCACCCGGGCCTCCATGCGCGCCAGGTGCGCGCCGAGGCAGAAGTGGGCACCACTGCCGAAACTCACTAATTTCGGGCCGATCTCGCGATCGATCCGATACTCGTCGGGATTCTCGAAGACGCGTTCGTCGCGGTTCGCCGAGCCGATCAGCAACACCAGCACGTCGCCGGCGGGCACCGTGGTGTCGTAGTACGTCTGGTCTTCGGTGACCAGCCGGGCCAGGATCTGGCTGGAGGCGTCATAGCGCAGCGTCTCCTCGACCCAGGGCACCACCAAGTCGTGGTTGTCGAACACCGGCGCCAGCTGAGCGGGATTCTTGTAGCCCCAATATGCGGCGTTGGCAAGGAGTTTGGTGGTCGTCTCGTTACCCGCCACCACCATCAGGAACAGGAAGGCCATGATCTCGTCGTCGGTGAGCCGGTCTCCGTCGATCTCGGCCTCCACCAGCGCCGACGTCAGATCGTCGGTGCGGTTTTTGCGGCGCTGCTTCACCATGTCGGCGTAGTAGACCAGCAGTTCACCCGAGGCCGCGATGGCGGATTCGGGCACATCGGCGACGCCGTCTTCGCGGTGCATGACACCGTCGGCCAGCGCTCGGATGCGAACCCGGTCTTCTTCCGGCACGCCCATCAGTTCGGAGATGACATCCATGGGCAGCTTGCCGGCGAAATCGTCGACGTAGTCGAAAGTGGTGCTCTGCAGTGCCGTATCGAGGTGCTGGTGGGCGATCTCGGTGACCCGGCCCTCCAGTTCGCGGATACGCCGAGGAGTGAAGCCTTTGGATACCAGGGTGCGCAGCCGGAGGTGGCCGGGATCGTCGAGGGCCAGGAACGACATCACCCGATGTGCCTCGTCGTTACGGGAGATCGGGTCGAGGGACACGCCGTGCTTGTTGGACAGCGTGACGCTGTTGCGGAACCCGGCCACCACGTCCTTGTGCCGCGACAGGGCCCAGAACTTGAGATCGTCGTTGCGGTACAGCGGGGCCTCGTCGCGCAGCCGGCGGTAGTACGGGTACGGATCTTCGTGAAAGTCGTAGTCGTAGGGGTCGAGGATCACCCCGACTTGCTTCAAGCTCATTGGTCTTTGTCTTCTCCCAAGACGAGGCCGACAACGTAGGTCAGCCGATCGGCGATCTGGTGGTAGGTGAATGCGCCGCTGCCGGCATTGACCAGCGCGCCGAAGAACGTCATCTCCAAGGCGGACACGATGCGGGGATCGGCGTCCGGGCCGACGGCCGAGCGGATGCGTTTGTGGATCTCGGCGCCGATGCGGTCACGCACCTTGCGCACCGCCGGATCGGTGCCGCCGCCGAGCAGGGCCGTGGTGCAGGCGGCCGCCACCTCGGGCTCGTCGGCGACAACCAGGGTCAGCGCCCGCAACGCCTTGTCGACGCGGGTGGTCATGGAGTCGTTGACGTCGGTGAAATACGGGCAACGACTGACCAGGTCCAGGTACATCTCGGCGATCAGGTGGTTCTTCGACGAGAAGTATGTGTAGGCCGTGGCCGGTGCGACCCCGGCGCGTGCGGCGACCGCACGCACCGTCAGATCGGCATACGACGATTCGCGCAACATCTCGGTTCCGGCGGTCAGGACCTTGCGGAAGGTCTCCTCCTGCCTGCGGTTGCGCGGGGCCTGCCGGTCTGGCTCCGGAGCTGGTTCTGTGACTGCGGACACCGCATCGCTGGACACATGTCCAAGTTATCCGACGATGTCGTAGTTGGGCAAGTATGGATCGCTAAAGACGGCAGTGAACTGGGTATTTTGGTGTTGTATGACGTGGGCGAGGGCCCGCCCTTGCGGCTCGACATTGTCTGCGGCTATCGTTCGAGACGAGACAGCCGGACAGTTGTCCAGAATCTTCTGAAGTGGAGTTCCCGATGCCGGTACTGGCCGATCGCCAGAGTCAACTGTTGATCGACGGCAAACTCGTCGCCGGGGGCGGCGGAGTATTCGAGACCGTCAACCCCGCCACCGAGGAGGTGCTGGGCGTCGCCGCCGACGCGAACGCCGAGGACATGGGCAATGCCATCGAAGCGGCCCGTCGCGCATTCGACGACACCGACTGGTCGACGAACACCGCGCTGCGGGTGCGTTGCTTGCGTCAGCTACGTGATGCGTTGCGCGAAAACATCGAGGATCTGCGGGAACTGACGATCGCCGAGGTGGGCGCCCCACGCATGCTCACCGCCGGGGCCCAGCTGGAAGGCCCGATCGATGATCTGGCATTTTCGGCCGACACCGCAGAGAACTACGAGTGGACAACCGATCTCGGCTACGCCACCCCGCAGGGCATCCCGACCAACCGCAAGATCGCCCGTGAGGCCATCGGCGTCGTCGGCGCCATCACCCCGTGGAACTTCCCGCACCAGATCAACCTGGCCAAGGTCGGCCCGGCCCTAGCCGCGGGCAACACCCTGATCCTCAAGCCGGCCCCGGACACGCCATGGGCGGCCGCGGCCATCGGCCAGATCATCGCCGAGCAGACCGACTTCCCGGCCGGCGTGATCAACATCGTCACTTCCAACGATCACGCGGTAGGCGCCCTGCTGTCCAAAGATCCTCGGGTGGACATGGTTTCGTTCACCGGGTCCACCGCGACCGGCCGCGCCGTGATGACGGATGCGGCGCTCACCCTCAAGAAAGTGTTCCTCGAGTTGGGTGGCAAGTCGGCATTCCTGGTGCTCGATGACGCCGACCTGGCCGGGGCCTGCTCGATGGCAGCCTTCACGGTGGCCATGCACGCCGGTCAGGGGTGTGCGATCACCACCCGGCTGGTGGTCCCACGGGCCCGTTACGACGAGGCCGTCGAGGCCGCCGCGGCCACCCTCGGCGGGATCAAGCCGGGCGACCCCAACAGCAAGCGCACCGTGTGCGGTCCGCTGATCTCGGCCCGCCAGCGCGACCGGGTGCAGTCCTACTTGGACCTGGCGCTGCAGGAAGGCGGCCGGTTCGCCTGTGGCGGTGGACGTCCCGCCGATCTGGACACCGGCTTCTTCATCGAGCCGACCGTGATCGCCGGCCTGGACAACAACGCGCGGGTCTCCCGTGAGGAGATTTTCGGTCCGGTGCTGACCGTGATCGCCCACGACGGCGACGACGACGCGGTACGCATCGCCAACGATTCGCCGTACGGCCTGTCGGGCACGGTGTTCTCCGGCGACGATGCCCGCGCCCAGGCCGTGGCCGCCCGGATGCGGGTCGGCACCGTCAACGTCAACGGCGGCATCTGGTACTCGGCCGATGCCCCGTTCGGCGGCTACAAGCAGTCCGGAATCGGCCGCGAGATGGGTGTGGCCGGCTTCGAGGAATACACCGAAATCAAGTGCGTCGCGACCCTCGCGAACTAGGACGGTGCCCAGTGGCCAGTTATGACACGCCTTCTCGTGAAGGCCGTGCACTAACTGGCCATTCGGCGGGAAAGGAATGAACATGGGACAGTTCGACAACAAGGTGGCCATCGTCACCGGTGCCGGTGGCGGGATCGGCCAGGCCTACGCCGAGGCGCTGGCGCGCGAGGGTGCCGCGGTCGTGGTGGCCGACATCAACACCGAAGGTGCGACGAAGGTCGCCGACGGCATCAAGGGTGAGGGCGGCAACGCCCTGGCGGTGCGGGTCGACGTCTCCGACATCGACTCGGCCAAGGACATGGCGGCCCAGACGCTTTCGGAGTTCGGTGGCATCGACTACCTGGTGAACAACGCCGCGATCTTCGGCGGCATGAAGCTGGACTTCCTGCTCACCGTCGACTGGGACTACTACAAGAAGTTCATGAGCGTGAACCTCGATGGCGCGCTGGTGTGCACCCGCGCGGTATACCGCAAGATGGCCAAGCGTGGTGGCGGCGCGATCGTCAACCAGTCCTCCACGGCGGCGTGGCTGTACGCCAACTACTACGGCCTGGCCAAGGTCGGCATCAACGGCCTGACCCAGCAGCTGTCGCGTGAGCTCGGCGGGCAGAACATCCGCATCAACGCCATCGCGCCCGGCCCGATCGACACCGAAGCCAATCGGACCACCACGCCCAAGGAGATGGTGGACGACATCGTCAAGGGAATCCCGTTGTCGCGCATGGGGCAGCCGGAAGACCTGGTCGGCATGTGCTTGTTCCTGTTGAGCGATCAGGCCAAGTGGATCACCGGCCAGATCTTCAATGTCGACGGCGGACAGATCATCCGGTCATGAGCCTCAAGTACGGGTACATCGGCCTGGGCAACATGGGCGCCCCGATGGCCAAGCGGCTGGCCGAATGGCCGGGCGGGTTCATCGTGTACGACGTGCGGGCCGAATCCATGGCGCCGTTCGAGGAGCTCGGCGCGACCCTGGCGGACGACGTCGCCGATGTCGCCCAAGCTGACATCATCAGCATCACGGTGCTCAACGACGAGCAGGTGCGTTCGGTGATCGCCGACCTGGCGCCAAAGATCAAGCCGGACACCGTGATCGTCATCCATTCGACGATCAGCGACACCACCGCGGCCGAGCTCGCCGAGCAGTACAAGCCGCAGGGGATCCACATCGTCGACGCCCCGGTCAGCGGTGGCGGCGCGGCTGCCGAGAAGGGTGAGCTGGCCATCATGGTCGGCGCCGAGCGGCCCGTCTACGAGCGGATCAAGCCGGCGCTCAAGCAGTTCGGCTCCATGGTGATCCACGCCGGCGAGCCCGGTGCCGGCACCCGCATGAAGCTGGCGCGCAACATGCTGACCTTCACCTCTTACGCCGCCGCGTGCGAGGCGATGAAGCTGGCCGAGGCCGCCGGGCTGGACCTGGGTGCGCTGGGTCGCGTGGTGCGGCACACCGATGCGCTGACCAGTGGCCCGGGCGCGATCATCGTGCGCGAGGACATGACCGAGCTGACTCCCGGCCACTGGCTCTACGACGCCTTCACCCACACTCGTGGGCTGGGGGAGAAGGATCTGAGCCTGGCCATCGGCCTGGGCGATGTTGTGGGAGTGGACCTTCCGTTGGCTCAGGTGGCCTTGCAACGGCTCGCTGAGGGCCTCGGCGTTCCGCACGAGAACGATTAGGAGAACTTTCCATGGACGAGTTGCGCGCCAAGGGCCTGGCCAAGATGAACGAGGTCTACGGCTGGGAGATGCCGAACATCGAGGGTGATCCGTACTTCGACCTCACCGTCGACCACCTCTTCGGCACCATCTGGAGCAAGCCAGGGTTGTCGATGCGCGAGAAGCGGCTGATGACGTTGACCGCGGTGACCGCCGTCGGCTCGCAGGACCTCGCGGAGATTCAGGTCAACGCCGCGCTGCTCAACGGCGAGTTCACCGAGGAAGAACTCAAGGACATCGCCATCTTCCTCACCCAGTACCTCGGCTTCCCACTCGGTTCCGGCCTCAACGGCACGGTGTCCAAGGTGGTGGCCAAGCGCCGCAAGGCCGCCGAGAAGGGACTGGCCGAGGACCGGAAGGCGAACGTCAACGCCGCGGTCAAGATGAATACCGGGAGCGAGCTCGATGACAAGTAGGTACGCCTCGCTGACCCGCGACGAGCTGGTCAAGCTGGTGCCCGAGCTGCTGCTCATGGGGCAGATGATCGACCGCTCCGGGATGGCTTGGTGCATCAGCAATTTCGGCCGTCCCGAGATGTTGCAGATCGCGATCGAGGAGTGGGCCGCGTCCAGCCCGATCTACACCCGGCGGATGCAGAAGGCGCTCAAGTACGAGGGCGTCGACGTCATCACCATCTTCAAGGGCCTGCAGCTCGATATCGGCGCCCCGCCGCAGTTCATGGATTTCCGCTACACCGTCCATGACCGCTGGCACGGCGAGTTCCACCTCGATCACTGCGGTGCACTGCTCGACGTCGAGCCCATGGGCGAGGATTACGTGCGCGGGATGTGCCACGACATCGAAGATCCGACCTTCGACGCCACGGCCCTGGCCACCAACCGCAAATGCCAGGTGCGTCCCATCCATCGGCCGCCCCGGACTCCGAGCGACCGGCAGCCGCACTGCGCCTGGACGGTGATCATCGACGAGTCCTATCCCGAGGTCGATGACATCCCCGCTCTCGAGGTGATCGGTAAGACCCGGGCCGCCCAAACGGTTTTGGATCCCATTGACCCGTCTGATGAGGGGGCATCCGACTACTCGGGGCCGCTGCTGTCGGACTTCGACTTCGCGACGTTCTCGCACTCGGCGCTGGTCCGCATTGCCGACGAGGTGTGCCTGCAGATGCACTTGCTCAACCTGTCGTTCATTCTGGCGGTGGGGAAGCGGGCCGGGACCAACACCGCGTTGGCCACCGAGATCTGCACCAAGCAGCTCATCGGTGTGGCCGGGCTGGGTGCCGAGCGCATCCACCGGGTGCTCGAGCTGCCGGGCGGTATCGAGGGGGCGACGCGGGTCCTCGAATTGCATCCGCTGTTGAATCCTTCGGCATACGTTGATGCGGAGTTCGGTCCCGACACGGTGACGGTCCGGCGCTCACCGGCGCACGAGGACGGTTCCTGGGTGGCGCTGACCGGACCTGCCGAGACCCGACCGTTGGAGGCCGTCGTCGCTGCCGTCAACCCCCGTCTCTCTGTAGAGGTTATCGGGTCGGACGCGGAATGGA
Organism: Mycobacterium sp. DBP42; assembly: GCF_005924235.1. Taxonomy (NCBI): domain Bacteria; kingdom Bacillati; phylum Actinomycetota; class Actinomycetes; order Mycobacteriales; family Mycobacteriaceae; genus Mycobacterium; species Mycobacterium sp. DBP42. Next base: position 97,015 of record NZ_VCMY01000007.1, on the reverse strand, counting down.
CGGCCCGGGTGATCGAAACCGAAACCGCGGCAAAGGAATTCGATGAGGTCGCGGTAACGAAGTTCAGCGGGGGTGCGTCGTTCGTGTTCGAGCCGCGGAAGTCGTTGCCGCTGACCGTGGTGTGATCCCCAGACCTGAAATCCCGCATCTCGGTGCCGGGCTGCGGGCTTAGGCTGGGGCAATGCTGAAAGCGTGTGGTCACGGAGTGGTGGCGGCGTTGGTGCTCCTCGCCGGATCACTGGCCGGCTGCTCGACCTCGGAGACCTTGACGTCTGGTTCACCGGCCGCGTCCCCCGATGCCTCACCGCCTCCGGTCGACCTGGCACGGCTGGCCGACTTGAAGGATGACTTTCCGCCCGGTCTCACGCCGGAACCGGCAGCGCCGACCAAGGTGGGATCCAAGTGGGCCTACCTGGTTGGCGATATCGTCTCCTCCGGCAAACCGTTCAACGTCGACCCACCGGCATGTCGATCCCTGCTTCAACCGGTCACCGCCGATGGCGATGCCGACAAGGCAGGCATCGGCGCAGGCGGTCCGCAGCCGCCATTGCTCGGTGTTGGCGTGACTACTCCGGTCTCGGTCCCGGTCCCCCTCCCGCCGACAGATTGCGACCGGATGACATTTGAGGTGGAGGGTGCGGTTCCCGATGGGACGGTCGAGCGGCTCAGCGCACCGACTGTCGATCGTGCGACCACCTACGGTCTGAAAGTCATCTATGACGCCGGCGTCGAATATCACTACGTCGCAATCTTGGACGGCCGCACCTACGTCGAGGTGGTGGCCCGCATGGCTCCGGACTTCCAACCGGATCCTTTGCTCCCGGACCTGCTGACCAAGGCGGTGACTGCGATCAGAAGGTAGTAAAGTGCGTCTACCTGGCTGGGCCCACGCGCGGGTCGGGTATCCAGGCGCCCCCGTTGGGCACCAGTTCGGTGTATCCGAACTTGCCGTACGTGCTTGGGTCGCCGGAGACGTACGGCGGTCGGTAATCGATCTTGGTGAGATCGACTGGTGCCTCCGGAGGGTCCTTCGGCCACATCGGGCCGCCCGGGGTCGGCACCCAAGTGCCTGAGCCAGGTACGAGCTCGGTGTATCCGGACGGACCGTACGTGCTCGGGTCACCGGCAACATACGGTGGTTTGTACACGATGTCGTTGTAGTCCAGTGGCGCCTGAACGGGCGTGGGCCGGTACAACGGGCTCTTGGGATCCGGCACCCAGGTGCCTGAATTCGGTACGAGCTCACGGTATCCGGGTGGGCCGAACGTTTTCGGATCATTCGGATCATACGGAGGCAACTGTTTGATGTCGCTGATATCGAATGTCGTCTCGGGCAACGAGTTCGGCTTCTTCTCGTCGTCGCTGAGTTGCGTTGCTTCGGGTTCGGCCTTGTCCTTGCCCTCCTCGCTGATCGCCGCGTATTCGCGGCCGATGCCACGCACACGTTCACCGATCGCGCTCATTTGATCGTTGGACTGTTGGATGACATCGCTGATCTGGCCGATCCCCTTGCTGGCGAGGATCATCCGCATGGTCTCGGCGGACTTGCCGGGCGGGATCGACGCCTCCATGCTCGACACCCAACTCTGGGTTTGCTCGAGATTCTGGCGGCCAACGGTGACGGCTGTCGCGGCCCGATTGACTTCGGCGGCCATCCGCTGGTCGAGATCCGCGAGCTTGCCGTAGACGGCGGCATGTTCGGCGTTCCTTGCCGCGTAGGCCTGCGAGGCCGTACCCTGCCATCGTTCGTCGGGCGCTGCGGACTCGATCTTGGATTGCATCTCGCGAAGGTGACTGCCGTCGCCGAACTGGGAGCCGTCCCGTGGCGTGCCGGCACCGAATGTTTCCCGGGCTTGCGACCAGGTCGAGTAGAACGCATCCATCGCACCCATTGCGTTCGCCTCCTCGCTTCGACTACGTGCTCACTTTATGTAGCAGGTGCAGTCAGCATCAGGTAGCCACCGCCCCCAGGGGTGACTACCACGTCGGCCGGGAACGTCACTCGGTGGTTGTCACCGCGCAGGTAATCGGCACTCACTCCGGCTGCTTTGACGGGCTTACCGTGGTTCTCGAATATCAGCAGGCTGGCTTTGGAATCGTAGAAATCATTCTTGATCACCGGCGCGCCGACGGTTTCCTCGATGAACTCACGACCGGTCCATTCGTGGAACAGATGTACCTCGTCCCACTCCCAGCTGGTGAAGTCGCTGAGCCGGGCTGACGTGTTCTGGTGCAGCAGCAGTTGCAGGCCGTCATTCAGCTTGTGGTCGTTGTAATCGACATCCATAGACGGCCGCAGTGCCTGTCTGACCAGGTCGCAGCTGGTCAGCGAGAAACACAGCAACAACATGCAAAGTGCAACGCGTACTGCTGACGGGCCGGCCAAGTTCAATCCCTCCTGCTGATTGCTCCGCAGCCTCGGGGCTGACCGAGCTCAAGTCTAAATCCGGGCAAAGGGGCGCCCGGTCATCAATTTCTCGCCCTCGGTGCGCGCGGGAGGCCTGCCAGTTTCGCGATCTAGAGTCGCAGGGTGGGCATCGCAGCCTTCCGCGTATGTGCCCTGGTCGTGGTCCTGTTCACCGGGTGCACGACGGCGTGTGCCGGGGGTGCGTGGGTACAGGCACCGGAAAGCATCTCCGCCTCGCCGCAGAATCCGCAGCCCAGCGCGGAGCCGGAGCAACCCGCGCGGGTTCAGCCGGTGGACGCAGCGGCGCTGGGCGCGACTTGGCGGCCGGGTTGCCCGGTGCCTCCTGCCGATCTCCGCCGAATCACCCTGTCGTACATCGGTTTCGACGGGCGTTCTCATCGCGGTGAGTTGGTCGTGCACCGTGACGTGGTCGGCGAGGTGATCGAGATCTTCGGGGACCTGTACTCGACGCGATTCCCGATCGAGAAGATGCGCACCGTGGGCAACTATCCCGGCGCTGCCGATGAGCTGTCGATGCAGGACAACAACACCTCGGCGTTCAATTGCCGGCCGTTGCCGAGTGGATCGTGGTCATTCCACGCCTTCGGGCGTGCGGTCGACATCAACCCGCTGGTCAACCCCTACATCTCGGCTTCCGGTGACTTGCAGCCGATCACGGCGCGGGCGCATCTGGACCGCACCCGCACCGATCAGGGGATGATCCGCGACGGCGACGTAGTGGTGCGGGCCTTCGCCCGGCGTGGCTGGCGTTGGGGTGGCCATTGGCATGACCCCGTGGACTACCAGCATTTCGAACGACGCTGACAACCCTGGGGTGCTAGGTGGTGTTCATGTTGAGGTGGACGAAGCGAACGTTGGGCTCGCGCTCGTCGACGATGACCGTGCGGTACACCGACTTGCCCTCAGCGTTTCGATAGCGATCCTGCGCACTGACCACCGACGGAGAACTCGCGAGGTCCGGGCCCGCGATGATCGGCTCGAACGGGGGATAGACCCGGGTGAGTGGCTTGGTGAAATCCGACCCCGTCAGAAGCGTGGGCAGGTCGGAGGATGGCATCTTCAGCACGATTTGATATCTGGTGTCCATCGCACCGTCGACGCGGGCTTGCAGCACCTCGGCGCCAGGCGGTATCACGATGCCGCCGAATTCGCTTGCTTGCCTGATGAATTCGGGCCTGGTCGAATTCTCGTCGCGGGAGCCGAGGGTGCGGCCGACTGGGTCGTCATGTGACGCGCAGGCAACCGCCATGAACAACGCGACTGCGGCAAGTCCGAGCAAGGACGGACGTTTCGTCGGTAGTCGCATCATTTTTGGAGGGGGCGAAGCCGCTGACGTTGTGCATCGGATGCCACATGCCCGCTCGCCACCGCCGAACCGACCCAGCGCATCAGGTAGCTGCGCAGGGCTGCTCCGGTGCGCGGGGGCCGGCCCGGGTCGACGACGAAGGACTGGATGATCCGCAGCACGTGCTCGGCGAGCTCGTCGAGCTCAGGGTCGGTGTACCCGACGGCAGCCCAGTCGACGTCCAGCCTGCGCAACATCGTGCGGGCAAAATCGACCGCCACGTCCGAGGTCACCGACTCGGTGTGGGCGTTCGGACGTCCGGGAGCCACGAGCAGACCGATGTGTTTGTCCTTGGGCAGCCATTCCAAGGAGGTGGCAATGCACTCGGTGACGGCCTCCACCGGATCGGTCACGCCGTTGATATGGGTGGCCAGCCGGTCCAGGAAGTCGCTGGCGGCATGCACCGCGGATGCCACCAGTAGGGCGTCGGTGCTGGGGAAGTAGCGGTACACCGTCTGGCGGGTGACGCCGAGGGTGCGGGCCACGTCGGCGATGGAGAAGTCGGCGCCGCGCTCATCGATGGCGTTGCCCGCAGCGATGAGGATGCGAGCAATCGCCTCCTCGTCGCTGGCCGGCGTCGAGCCGGACCACCCGTGCGTTCGCATGGGCGAATCCTAGAACAATGGGCCGGCCAGATAGCCGATCAACCGTGGTAGGAGACCGGCAGATCCTTGACCCCGTTGATCCACCCGGACCGGAGGCGTTGCGGCTCACCCAGTTTGGTGATGTCGGGGATCTGATCGGCGATCTCGTTGAACATCAGTTTGATCTCCATCCGTGCCAGGTTGGCGCCGATGCAGAAGTGCGCGCCGTTGCCGCCGAAGGCCAGGTGCGGATTGGGGTTGCGCAGGATGTTGAAGTCGAAGGGCTTGTCGAAGACTTCTTCGTCATAGTTGGCCGAGCTGTAGAACAGGCCGACACGCTGCCCGGCTTTCACGGTGACATCGCCGATCTGGGTGTCGGCCAGCGCGGTGCGCTGGAAGCAGTGCACCGGGGTGGCCCAGCGGATGATCTCGTCGACCGCGGTGTCCGGGCGCTCGCGCTTGAAAAGCTCCCACTGGTCCGGGTTTTCGAGGAAAGCGTTCATGCCGTGCGTCATGGCGTTGCGGGTGGTCTCGTTGCCGGCCACGGCCAGCAGGATCACGAAGAACGCGAACTCCACCTCGCCGAGCGAGTCACCATCGACGTCAGCCTGCACCAACCGCGTCACGATGTCGTCGGCCGGACACTTCCGGCGCTGTTCGGCCATGTTGTAGGCGTAGCCCATGAGCTCCGCGTTGGCCATCGTCGGATCGGCGTCGAAGTCCGGATCGTCGGTGTTCATGATGGCGTTGGTCCAGTGGAAGAGCTTCTCGCGGTCTGCCTCGGGGACACCGATCAGATCGGCGATGGCCAGCAGCGGCAGGCTCATCGCGACGTCGTCAACAAAGTTGCCGCTGCCCTTCGTGGCCGCCGCGGCCACGATCTCGCGGGCCGCCACCGCGAGCTTCTCCTCCAGCGCGGCCACCGAACGAGGGGTGAACAGTCGTGACACCAGCTTGCGTAGTCGGGTGTGCTCTGGCGCGTCGTGGTTGATCAGCAGGGCCTTGGTGAGGTCGAGTTGTTCTGAGGTGACCCCTTCGGGGAGGCGCATGACGGCCCCCTTGGCGTTGGTCGACCACACTGTGCCGCCGTCGCGGGAGATGGCCTTGATGTCCTCGTGGCGGGTGATCACCCAGTAACCGCCGTCATTGAAGATCGACTCGTCCTGCTCGTTCCACCACACCGGCGCGGTCTTGCGCAGTTGGGCGAACTCGTTGACGGGAATCCCGCGGAGCAGGACGTCGGGATCGGTGAAGTCGTACCCCGCGCCGAACGGGCAGGCGCTCATGGTGGTCAAGCCGGATCATCTCCTCGTGTGACGGCGAGCACATTCGATGATTCGACCATACACCGTGGGGTCAAGTGTATGCCCGCAGGTCTCCGGTTACGCTACGACCGTGCGCGTCCTCGTTATCGGTTCCGGTGCCCGTGAACACGCCCTGCTGCTGGCCCTGCGCCGCGACCCGCAGGTGGAGGAGTTGGCGGTGGCGCCGGGTAACGCCGGCACCCAGTCCATTGCCGACCAATACGACGTCGACATCACCTCCGGCGAGGCCGTGGTGAAGCTGGCCAAGCGGCTGGAAAGCGACCTGGTGGTGATCGGTCCCGAGGTGCCTCTGGTGCTCGGCGTGGCCGACGCCGTACGGGCAGCGGGCATCGCATGCTTCGGCGCCGGCAAGGACGCCGCCCGCATCGAGGGCTCGAAGGCATTCGCGAAGGACGTCATGGCCGCGGCCGGGGTCCGCACCGCGACCAGTGAGATCGTCGACAACCCGGCTCGTCTGGACGCCGCGCTGGACCGCTTCGGTCCGCCGGCCGGCCAGGCGGCCTGGGTGGTCAAGGACGACGGCCTGGCCGCCGGTAAGGGTGTGGTGGTCAGCGCTGATCGCGACGCGGCCCGTGCGCATGCCGCCAGCCTGCTGGACTCCGGGCACCCGGTGCTGCTGGAGTCGTTCCTGGACGGGCCCGAGGTGTCACTGTTCTGTGTGGTCGACGGCGCCACCGTGGTGCCACTGCTGCCCGCCCAGGACTTCAAGCGCGTCGGCGACGGGGACACCGGGCCGAACACCGGGGGCATGGGTGCCTATGCGCCGTTGCCCTGGCTGCCGGATTCGGTGAAATCGCAGATCGTCGATGAGATCGTCAAACCCGTTGCCGCAGAACTGGTTGCACGCGGCAGCTCGTTCTCGGGTCTGCTCTACGCCGGCCTGGCCATCACCTCGAACGGTCCGGCGGTGGTCGAGTTCAACTGCCGCTTCGGCGATCCGGAGACGCAATCGGTTCTGGCCCTGCTTGATTCGCCACTCGGGCAGCTCCTCAACGCCGCGGCCACCGGCGAGCTCGCCTCGTACGGCGACCTGCAGTGGCGCGATGGTTACGCCGTCACAGTCGTGGTGGCCGCGGAGAACTATCCCGGCCGGCCGCGCGTCGGCGACGTCATCCACGGATCCGAAGCCGACGGGGTGCTGCATGCCGGCACCGCGCGCCGTGAGGACGGTGAGGTGGTGTCCTCCGGCGGCCGGGTGCTCTCGGTGGTCGGCACCGGAGCGGACCTGCCTGCCGCACGCGAGGCGGCCTACGCGCTTACCAAGTCGATCCGGTTGCCGGGCAGCCACTTCCGCAGCGACATCGGGCTGGCTGCCGCCGAGGGGCGCATCAGCATCCAAGGCGCCTAGGCGACGAGCAGCGGGGCCATCCAGGCGATCTCGGCGGGCAGCTGCGAACTCCAGAAGCTTCCGTCATGGCCGCCGGGGGAGAAGCCGCCGGCAGGCGGGTTGGGCAGCTCGGCGATGAACTGCTTGGTGGCCGCATAGAACGGATCACTGTTGCCGCAATCGATCCGGATCGGGATCGACCCGAGGGCGGGCTGGCCCCAGACACTGTTGGCCGCGTAGTCCGATGCGCTGTCGAAGGCCCCGGGCGCGGCGGCCCCCGATGACGTCCACAATGCCGGGCTGACTGCGCAGATCGCCGCGGTGCGGGCCGGCCCGAGCCGCGAACCCAGCAGCAGCGCGCCGTAGCCGCCCATCGACCAGCCCAGGAACCCGACCCTCGAGGTGTCCAGGCCCTGATCGCCGAGCATCGGGATCAACTCGTCGAGCACCATCGCGCCCGAGTCCTCGCCAGATGCGCGTTTGTGCCAATAGCTTCCGCCGCCGTCGACGGCCACCACGGCGAACGGCGGCAGCCCGGCCGCCACCGCCTCGGCCAGACCCTGTTCCACGCCGCCGGCCATCACGCCGGCGGCATCCTGTCCTTTGCCGTGCAGCGCGATCACCGGACGGAGTTTGCCGGTTTGTCCCGGCGGGCGGGCGATCGCCCAGTTGGTGTTCGTCCCACCTCGCGCGGCCGACACGAACGACCCGGTGGTGAAAGTGGGCGCGGCCCCGGGGCTGGCGGGTGCGACGGGCGCGGCGGCGAGGGATAGGGCACCGGCGGCGCCGGCGGCCGCACCGACGCCGAGGCGCAGGACCGCGCGACGGGTCAACTTCGGCATGCGGGCCATCTTGCCATCGCCCGAGAATCGCATCGGTCGGTGGCATTCTCGGCCCGGCGCCGAGACGGCGGAAAAACCTGAGTAGAGCCTGATGATTGGCCGAAACCCCGATGCTGGAGGGGCCCGGCTGGCAGCATGTGGAAGGTGACGGCAGCGGTCACCCCTAAAGGGGAGCGTCGGCGGTACGCCCTCGTCAGGGCGGCCGCTGAATTGCTCTGCGAAGGCGGATTCGACGCCGTTCGGCACCGCGCTGTGGCCCGTCGTGCCGGCCTCCCGCTGGCGTCGACGACGTACTACTTCTCCTCACTCGACGACCTCATCGCGAAGGCGGTCGAGTACATCGGAACCCGAGAAGCCGAACATCTCAGCGCCGGTGTGGCCGCCCTCTCGCGACGGCGCCGCGGTGCCGAATCGACCGCTGACGTCCTCGTCGACTTGTTGCTCGGAGGATCGCCGGAGCGTCGCGGAATCGAAGAACTGATCTCGCGGTACGAGCGCTACATCGCGTGTGCGCGGCAGCCGGGCCTGCGCGATATTCAGCGCCGCATCCTGCAACAGCGCACCGACGCTGTGGTGGAGGTGGTGGAGCGCTCGGGACGCTCCGTGCGGGCCGAGCTGGTCACCGCTCTGGTGTGCGCCGTAGATGGCGCGGTTGTGGCATCGTTGGTCGACGAAGGCGAGGGGCCCAGGGCCAGTGCTCGCGCCACGCTGATCGACGTCATCGACGTGCTGGCGCCCGTCGACGAGCGGGCAGGTACGCGGCTGACCGGCTGAAGGAGGGGGAATGTCGCAACCTGCAACCGCGGAGGCGCCACAGCTCAAGCGGGTGATGGGGCCCGGACTCTTACTACTGTTCGTCGTCGGCGACATCCTCGGCACGGGTGTCTACGCGTTGACCGGGCAGGTCGCCAAGGAGGTGGGCGGCGCCGCGTGGCTGCCGTTCCTGGCCGCGTTCCTGATCGCCACCATCACCGCCTTCAGCTATCTGGAACTGGTCACCAAATATCCACAGGCCGCCGGCGCAGCCCTATACGCGCACAAGGCTTTTGGCATACACTTCGTCACCTTCCTGGTGGCGTTCATCGTGATGTGCTCCGGAATCACCTCGGCCTCAACGGCTTCGCGGTTCTTCGCGATCAGCTTCTTCGACGCGATAGAGATCAACTTCGGGCAGTTCTTCACCGATCACGTCGCTCAACTGAAAGTCGTCGGCGTCATCCTCCTTGCGCTGTTGTTCATGGCCTTGATCGCCGCGGTGAACCTGCGCGGCGTCAGCGAAAGCGTCAAACTGAACGTGATCCTGACATTCATCGAGATCACCGGTCTGGTACTCGTTGTCGCGGTGGGGGTGTGGGCCATCATCAGCGGGGTGGATGTCGACTTCTCCCGCGTCGTCGCATTCGACACCTCCGGAGAGAAGAACGCCTTCATCGCGGTCACCGCGGCGACGTCGCTGGCCTTCTTCGCGATGGTCGGGTTCGAGGATTCGGTCAATATGGCCGAGGAGACCAAGGATCCGGTGCGGATCTTCCCGAAGGTTCTGCTGACCGGCCTGGGAATCGCGGGCCTGGTCTACGTCGTCGTCGCCATCATCGCGGTGGCGCTCGTGCCGGTCGGGGCACTTGCCGAGTCTGACTCCTCACCGCTGGTCAAGGTGATGGAGGCAGCCGCACCCGGGCTTCCTTTCTCGAACATTCTCCCTGTCATCTCGATGTTCGCGGTATCGAACACCGCATTGATCAACATGCTGATGGCCAGTCGTCTGATCTACGGCATGGCCCGCCAGCACGTGTTGCCCCCAGTGCTCGGCGTCGTGCACCCGAAGCGGCACACACCTTGGGTGGCAATCATTTTCACCACCGTGATCGCGTTCGGGCTGATCTTCTACGTATCGGCGTTCGCGAGCGGCGACACGGTCGCGATTCTCGGCGGTACCACTTCACTGCTGCTGCTCGCGGTCTTCTCTGTGGTCAACATCGCGGTGCTGGTACTGCGCCGCGACGTGCGAAAAGAAGGCGGGCACTTCAAGACTCCGACGGTGCTGCCCGTCATCGGCTTCATCGCCTCGATGTATCTGGTGCTGCCGACGTCGGGACGGCCGGCCGTGCAGTATGTGCTGGCACTCGCATTGGTCGCCACCGGCGTGGTGTTGTTCCTGATCACCAAGCTGATCAACAAGCAACTCGGTATCACCGGGCCCGGTATTACCGACCCGACCCATCTCGCCGACGCGCCCTAGGGTTCGGCGAGTAACTTCTCAATCCGGTTCTGCAGCAACGGGATCCGGTGCGCATTGCCGTCCAGACCGATGTAGCGGTCGTCGAACACGGCCAGGAGGGCATCGTCGAGGCGACGCACCGCGCCTGGCGGGAACCGGTAGTCCATCAGCCGGTTGATCTCGTCGGTGTCCACCGAGTCCAGCACGCCCGTGAGCGCTTCCAGCGAGGTGATGCCGAGCTCGAGCAGTAGCCCCGAGATCCAGCTGTAGTGGTCCGTGCGTGACCAGCCGGCGTCGGGGAAGCGGTTGCCCAGATAGGTGGCCAGTACCGGGGTCGGAATGCGCGCGTCCCTCAAGAACCCAGGGGGCACGTCATCCTCCTCGTCGGTCATGGTCTGCCGCAGCCGTTCCCGGATCTCGGTGAATTCACGGTCGGCGAGCTCCAACAGACCGGCGGCCAGCGTGAACCGGCGATCCAGTTCGCTGACGTGCTCGGCCGGTATCGACCCCTTGTACCGCACGTCATGCTCGAACTCGGCCCACGCGTGCTGGAGCACGGTACGTACCTGGATGGACGCCGGATACTGTTCGCCTTCGACCCCGAACAGCAGATGCCGACTCGCATACCCCCAGCGGCCCTGACGGGCGGTCTGCAGACCCATGTCCTGGTCGTCGAGCAGCCGCATCTCCTCGGCCAGCAGGTTGGCCACCGCGTCGACGTCCTCGCGCAGGTAGGTGATGACGCGCAGCCCGACCTGGTCGGTGATCTCCACCAGCGGATCGCTGTACATCGGCGTCCCGTCGGGCGCGCGCCGGTTGGCCTTCATCGCGAACGAATCGACGCTCTTGGTCCGTGCCGCGATGCTCAGATAGTTGATGCCCGCCTCATCGAGCAGTCCGGTGACCAGCTTGAGGTACTGCTCGGTGGCCGCCACCAGATCCGGGCGCCGGGCAGCATATTCGGCCACTGCCTTGGACGGGGCTGCCCCGCGGCCCGGTGCGGGCCGCGGCCCAGGGCGCCGATCGGAAGGCAGGGACGGGGTGACGATGTAACCCGAGGCGAAGTCGCCGTAGATCGTGACGTCCTCGGGCCGGTGATACCAGTACAGCGCGATGTACGCGCACAGCAGCGCATCCACCGGATCCTCGTCACGGTCGAGCTGACCCGGCCGGGTGGCAGCCTCGATCCGCTTACGCAGTTCCACCCAGCTGACGTTCCGGTTGGCGCGCAATCGAGGCGTCGCCCCGTCGAGTTCGTCGATGAACGTCATCAACCTCAGCAGTTCGCGCTGCCGGTCGCCGAACGCGCCCCGCTTGTACTTCAAGGTCTTGTCGAGCCCGAACAGCGCGACGCTCGCCGGGTGCGGATAAACCTCGATCGCGCGCCGGTTCGACGACGACGACGGATCCATGTCGAGGCCCAGCGAGGCGGCGAGACGCGCGGCACGCGGATGCTTGAACTCCGGTCGTTCGGTGAATGCCGGGCGTGCTCCGGCGTCGAACCGCTGGAAGTCGCGGTTGAGATCCCGCTCGCACGGGCGGTGGCCCGTCGGGTTCTTGACGATCAGCGGAGCGTCGATGGCGACCAGGCAATCGCCGCTGACGTAGGGCTCGATGGCCGCCGCGATGTCGTCGTCGTCCTGGGCCACACCGACGTGAAGAACCCGCCCACCGGCGTCGATGACCGCCACACCCGTCTGGTTCTTCTCGCCCCATGCGAGGTCGAGTCCGACGAAGTACATCCGTCCACTGTCTCATTGGTCCGGGTGCCGGGGCCGTAAGCTGTGTGTTCGTGACGATCCCGAATGTTCTGGCCAACCGCTACGCCAGCGACGAAATGGTCGCGATCTGGTCACCGGAGGCCAAGATCGTCGCCGAACGCCGACTGTGGCTCGCTGTCCTGCGTGCGCAGTCCGAGCTGGGCGTCTCGGTGCCCGACGGCGTGATCGACGACTACGAGCGTGTTCTGGAGAACGTCGACCTCGTCTCGATCGCCGCCCGTGAGCGTGTCACCCGCCACGACGTCAAGGCCCGCATCGAGGAGTTCAACGCGCTGGCCGGGCACGAACACGTGCACAAGGGCATGACCAGCCGTGACCTCACCGAGAACGTCGAGCAACTGCAGATCCGCAACTCCCTAGAGTTGGTTTTCGCCCACGGCGTGGCCGTCGTCGCGCGGCTGGCCGAACGCTCCGTGGTCTACCGCGACGTGGTGATGGCCGGCCGGTCGCACAACGTGGCCGCGCAGGCGACCACGCTGGGCAAGCGGTTCGCCTCGGCCGCCGAGGAGACGCTGCTGGCGCTGACCCGGCTGCGTGAGCTGATCGACCGCTACCCGCTGCGCGGCATCAAGGGCCCCATGGGCACCGCCCAGGACATGCTCGACCTGTTCGACGGCGACACCGAGAAACTCGCCGAGCTGGAACGGCGTGTCGCCCAGTTCCTCGGCTTCACTGAGGTTTTCACCAGCGTCGGGCAGGTATACCCGCGCTCGCTGGACCACGACGTACTCTCCGCGCTGGTGCAGGTGGGGGCAGGCCCGTCCTCGCTGGCACACACGATCCGGCTGATGGCCGGCCATGAGCTGGTCACCGAGGGCTTCGCGCCCGGCCAGGTCGGCTCGTCGGCCATGCCGCACAAGATGAACACCCGGTCCTGCGAGCGGGTCAACGGCCTGCAGGTGGTACTGCGCGGCTACGCCTCGATGGCCGCCGAACTGTCCGGTGCGCAGTGGAACGAGGGCGACGTTTTCTGCTCGGTGGTGCGCCGCGTCGCGTTGCCCGACGGTTTCTTCGCCATCGACGGGCAGACCGAGACCTTCCTGACCGTGCTCGACGAGTTCGGTGCCTACCCGGCGGTGATCCAGCGAGAGTTGGATCGGTACCTCCCGTTCCTGGCCACCACGCGAATTTTGATCGCCGCGGTGCGTGCGGGTGTGGGCCGCGAAACCGCGCACGAGGTGATCAAGGAACACGCCGTCGCCGTCGCCTTGGCGATGCGCGAGCAGGGGCGTGAGCCCGATCTGCTGGACCGGCTGGCCGCCGATCCACGGCTGCCGCTGGACCGGGCCGCTTTGGAGGCCGCGCTCGCCGACAAACAGGCCTTCACCGGAGCGGCAGGCGCCCAGGTCGACGGTGTTGTCGCCGCCGTCGACGACCTGGTCAGCCGCTACCCGGAAGCCGCCAAGTACACCTCGGGTGCCATCTTGTGAGTTTGGCGGCCGACCTCACCGACCTCGACAACTTCGCTGCCGGATTCCCGCACGAGTTGTTCGCCGCACACCGCCGTGACGCACCGGTGTACTGGCACGAGCCCACCGAGCACACGCCGGACGGCGAAGGCTTCTGGTCGGTGGCCACCCACGCCGAAACCCTTGCGGTGCTGCGCGATGCGGACACCTACTCCTCGGTGACCGGTGGCACCCGGCCCTACGGCGGCACGCTGCTTCAGGACCTGTCGATCGCCGGGCAGGTGCTCAACATGATGGACGACCCGCGCCACGCCGAGATCCGCCGACTCGTCAGCTCTGGACTGACCCCGCGGATGATCCGGCGCGTCGAAGACGATCTGCGGGCTCGAACCCGCCGGTTGCTCGACGACGTTGAGCCAGGTGTGCCATTTGACTTCCTGGTCGACGTGGCCGCTGAGCTGCCCATGCAGATGATCTGCATTCTGCTGGGAGTGCCTGAATCCGAACGGCATTGGCTGTTTCATGCGATCGAACCGCAGTTTGATTTCGGTGGTTCTCGTTCGGCGGCCATGGCCCAGATGTCGGCCGAGGAGGCCGGCTCACGGATGTACACCTACGGGCAGGAACTCATCGCCGCCAAACGTGCCGAGCCGACCGACGACATGCTGTCGGTGGTGGCCAACGCAACGGATGCCTGCCTTTCCGACTTGGAGCTGTATCTGTTCTTTTCCCTGCTGTTCAGCGCCGGGGCAGAGACCACCCGCAACTCGGTGGCGGGTGGGCTACTGGCCCTGATCGAAAACCCTTCGCAGATGGCGTTGTTGCGTGCGGATCTCGGAGAGCTGTCCACCGCGGTCGAAGAGATGGTGCGCTGGACCTCGCCGTCACCGTCGAAACGCCGCACCGCGACCCGAGCCGTGACATTGGGCGGCTGCGACATCGAGCCCGGGCAGAAGGTACAGGTCTGGGAAGGCTCGGCGAACCGGGACTCGCTGGTCTTCGACCAGCCGGATGTTTTTGACATCACGCGTAAGCCAAACCCGCACTTGGGTTTCGGCTACGGCATTCACTACTGCCTGGGTGCCAACCTGGCCCGGCTGGAACTTCGCGTGCTGTTCGAGGAATTGCTGACCCGGTTCTCGTCGGCGCGCCTGGTCAAACCCGTGGAGTGGACCCGCAGCAACCGGCACACCGGCATCCGGCATCTGGTGGTCGAGCTCGCCTAACCTCGGGGCATGGACTCCGGCCCGAATGACCACCTCCGAGTCTCAGACGCCGAGCGCGCGAAGGTGGGGCAACTCCTCGAACGTGCGGTCGCCGAGGGCATGATCACGCTCGACGAATTCAGCGACCGCTACGACGCCGCCCTGGCCGCCCGCACGCGTGGCGAGTTGGGCGCAGTCGTGGCGGACCTGCCGATGGCCCTGCCCCCGACGGCCGCCGCACCGCACCTGCCCGCGGCGGCGCTCGACCAGGCCCCAGAGGAACTGCGCGGCTGGATGTCCTCGATCGTGCGGCGCGGACAGTGGAGGGTGGCGCCGTCCCTGCGCCTCAACACTCGGCTGTGCAGCACAACCCTCGACTTCACCTCTGCGGTGCTGTCCCGGCCTGTGGTCGAGATCGTCATCGACGATTACTGCAGCAGCACCGAGCTCATCGTTCCCGCCGCGGCCACCGCCGATCTCAACAGCGTCGACGCGATCGCAGGCAGTTCCACGGTCAAGGTACGCACCAGCCCGCCGTCGGATCAGCTGCATCTCATCGTGCGCGGCCGCGTGCGGATGGGGTCGGTCACCGTGCGGCAACCGTTCGGAAGCTGGCTGCGGCGCTTGACTGGATAGCCAGGCGAATCTCGGCGATCACCCGCTGCGGATACTCGGTCAGGTCCAACCAGGTGAATCGCAGTACCTGCCAGCCCATCAGGGCGATCTCATTTTGCTTGACGCGGTCCTTGTGAAAGTCGTCGTGGTCGTGGTGAAAAGCCCAGCCATCGGTCTCGACAGCGACCTTGTGACCGGGAAAAGCCACGTCGATCACATAGCGGCCCAGGCGGTAGTTGGCCTTCCATCCTGTGATGCGGGCTTCTCTGAGCAGCTTGATCAGCAGCCGTTCGGCTTCTGACCGTGCTCCGTCGGCCGCTGCGATGAGCAACCTGCGCGCAGCGGGCGAGCCGTGCCTGCCTTTGTTGCGAAGATGTGCCCGCCACAGGTCACGCAGTTCGGTATGGCGCTGCAGCGCGGTGTCCATCAGCTTGGTGCCGCCACCACGGCGGGCTGCGGCTTCGACGACAGTGAGCGGCAACGTGGTCACTTGTAGTCCGCGGCGTTCGACGACGTCATGCGGGTCGAGGTCCCGCCGGCGCAGTTTCGTACCAGGGTGTGCCCGAAGCCGACTGGCCCGCGGAACAGTCGCTTCGATGATCTGCGGTGGGTACTTGGTAATCCCGTGCCACCATGCGGCAACCAGCCCGCTTGCGACCGCGTGCGGGCCATACGACCACACGCCGACCCGAGCACGGGCACTGTCGGTGAACGGCCTGTCATCAACGAAGTACACGCCGCGGGCGCAGCGGATCCAGCGCCCGGCCTTCACCCGGCAGTCAACCATGTCCTGGCTGAGTCCTGACTGCTTGGCCTGAGCCAGGGTGATGACGCCGTCGTGGTCCCGCAGATAGTCGTCCAGCACATGCGATTGGACGTGGTTGGGTCGTCAAACGGTTCCCACCCTGCGATTTGTGGAGTTCTAACCGTGCTCGTGACGGCTAAAACTCCACAAATCACTGGGAAATCACTCGATGCGGCGCAGACGCATGCCGGCCGACCGCAGCTCCAGGGCGGCCAGGCCGCGAATGGCCTGCCGGTCTTGGCTGCGCCACGCCCCGACCGGGTCATCGGACACGGATGTCAGCTTGGCCAGCGGCCGGTTGGCCAGTGCCCGCAGGGCGAGCAACTGTTCCCCGGCCGCGGTCGAGGCCAGGGTGATCGCGGTCCACTTGCGCCGGAAGAACCGCACCCGGAGATAGAGCCAGGGCATGGCGACGAACAGGATCGGTGCGGCGGCCACCGCCAGGGCCAACACCCAGGCCAGCCAGCTCGCGGTGCTGTCCAGGTTGGCGCCCGCACCGGCGATGTCGAGGGCCGCGTCACTGGCGGCGCGCAGCGGTTTGCTCAAGGTGTCACCGATCAGCGGAACGTTGTCGGTGCTGTCGCCGGCGGAGCCGAGGTTGTCGGCAACGCCGTTGGCGCCGCTCTGGACCTGCCTGCCGACCTCGGCGATGGTCGACACCGCCGAATAGACCGCCACCCCGACCAATATCCACACCGCGGTCCAGGTGATGACGGCCACGTCGCTGAACAACTGGGCCAACAAGCGGCCGGGTCTGCTGGCATAGGGCAGGTACCGCGATCTCATGAAACAGATCCCAACACATAGGCTGGCCCAATGCGCCCCGCTCTGTCCGACTATCAGCACCTGGCCAGCGGCAAAGTCCGCGAGTTGTACCGCATCGACGACGAGCACCTGCTGTTCGTGGCGACCGACCGGATCTCGGCCTACGACTACGTCCTCGACTCGCAGATCCCGGATAAGGGCCGGATCCTGACGGCGATGAGCGTGTTCTTCTTCGACCTGATCAGCGCTCCCAATCATCTGGCCGGCCCACCGGACGACAAGCGCATTCCCGCCGACGTGCTGGGCCGCGCGCTGGTGGTCAAGCAACTGAAGATGCTGCCCGTGGAGTGTGTAGCCCGGGGCTACCTGACCGGCTCGGGGCTGCTCGACTATCAAGCCTCGGGATCGGTGTGCGGGATCCCGCTGCCACCCGGGCTCGGTGAGGCGAGCAAGTTCGACGAGCCGCTGTTCACCCCGGCCACCAAGGCGGACATCGGCGAGCATGACGAGAACATCTCGTTCGACCACGTGATCGATCTGGTTGGCCCGGCGCTGGCCAATCAGCTCAAGGAACGCACGCTGCAGACCTACATCCAAGGTGCGGATCATGCGCTCACCAAGGGCATCATCATCGCCGACACCAAGTTCGAGTTCGGCGTCGACCAGGACGGCACGGTGGTTCTGGCCGATGAGGTCTTCACCCCGGACTCTTCCCGGTATTGGCGCGCCGAGACCTATCGGCAGGGTGTGGTGCAGGACAGCTTCGACAAACAGTTCGTCCGCAACTGGCTGACCGGGCCGGACTCTGGCTGGGATCGGCACGGCGGCACCCCGCCGCCACCATTGCCCGAGGAGATCGTGGCCGCCACCAGGGGCCGGTACATCGAGGCCTACGAACGGATTTCGGGCTTGCGCTTCGACGATTGGATCGGTGCATGAGCCAGTCGGTGCAGCCCCCGGTGGCCAAGCGCGGCAATCACCGCCGCGAACATCACGGTGACGTGTTCATCGATCCTTATGAATGGTTGCGCGACAAGGACAATCCCGAGGTGATCGCGCACCTGGAGGCCGAGAACGCCTACACCGAGGTCGCCACCGCCCATCTGGAACCATTGCGGCAGAAGATCTTCGACGAGATCAAGGCCCGCACCAAGGAAACCGATCTTTCGGTGCCGATGCGCCGCAACGGCTGGTGGTATTACGCACGTAGCTTCGAGGGCAAGCAGTACGCGGTGCACTGCCGGTGCCCGATCGGCGATCCCGACGACTGGACCCCACCCGAGCTCGGCGAGGGGGCCGAGCTCCCCGGCGAGCAGGTCCTGCTCGACGAGAATATCGAGGCCGACGGCCACGAGTATTTCTCGCTCGGTGCGGCCACGGTGAGCCTGGACGGCAACATCCTGGCCTACTCGGTGGACGTCAAGGGTGACGAGCGATATACCTTGAAGTTCAAGGATTTACGTACCGGCGAGCTCTACGACGACACGATCACGGGGATCGGCGCGGGCGGCACCTGGGCCGCCGACAGCCGCACCCTGTACTACACCACGGTGGATGACGCGTGGCGGCCGGACACCGTATGGCGGCATCGGCTGGCCTCCGGTCTGCCTTCTGAGAAGGTCTACCACGAACCCGACGAACGGTTCTGGGTCGCGATCGGGCGCAGCCGCAGTGACAAGTACCTGTTCGTCGCCTCGGGCAGCGCGGTCACCACCGAGGTCCGTTATGTGGACGCGAATGACCCGACCGCCGAACTCACCACGGTGTGGGAGCGTCGCGATCTGGTGGAGTACTCCGTCGAGCACGCTGTGGTCGGCGGTGAGGACCGGTTCCTGATCCTGCACAACGACGGTGCCGAGAACTTCATGTTGGTCGACGCTCCGGTCAGTGACCCGAGTGATTTCCGCACCGTGATCGAACACCGGACCGATGTGCGTCTGGACGGTGTCGACGCGTTCGACGGCTTCCTGGTGATCAGCTATCGCAGTGAGGCATTGCCGAAGATGGCGCTGTGGCCGCTCACGGCCGATGGCTACGGCACGCGCGAGGAGCTGACCTTCGACTCCGAGCTGACGGCCGCAGGAATGGGCGGCAACCCGAACTGGTCCACTCCCAAGCTGCGGATCGGGGCGACGTCGTTCATCACGCCGGCCCGGATCTACGATCTGGACCTGGCTAAGCCCGAAGGTGCTCCTCACGTGCGCGCTGGCGAGCGCACCCTGCTGCGGGAGCAACCTGTGCTGGGCGGCTACCGGCCCGAAGACTATGTGGAGCGCCGGGATTGGGCGATCGCATCCGACGGGGCGCGGATCCCGATCTCCATCATCCATCGGGCCGGACTGCAGTTCCCGGCGCCGGCGTTGCTCTACGGCTATGGCGCTTACGAGTCGTGTGAGGATCCGCGGTTCTCGATCGCAAGGTTGTCGCTTTTGGACCGCGGCATGGTGTTCGTGATCGCTCACGTGCGCGGGGGCGGAGAGTTGGGGCGGCCGTGGTATGAGCACGGCAAGCTTCTGGAGAAGGCCAACACCTTCACCGACTTCATCGCGGCCGCACGGCATCTCGTGGACACCGGAGTGACCCGACCGCAGAACCTGGTGGCTCTCGGGGGCAGCGCCGGTGGCTTGTTGATGGGCGCGGTGGCCAACATGGCTCCGGAGCTGTTCGCCGGAATTCTGGCCCAGGTGCCGTTCGTCGATGCGTTGACCACGATCCTGGACCCGTCCTTGCCGCTGACCGTGACCGAGTGGGACGAGTGGGGAAATCCGTTGGAGGACCCCGAGGTTTACCGCTACATGAAGTCATACACGCCCTACGAGAATGTGGCGGCGCAGGACTATCCGGCCATCCTGGCGATGACCTCGCTCAACGACACCCGGGTGTACTACGTCGAACCGGCCAAATGGGTTGCGGCCCTGCGGCACGCGAAGACCGATGGTCATCCGGTACTGCTGAAGACGGAGATGGTGGCCGGCCACGGTGGTCTGTCCGGACGCTACGAGCGGTGGAAGGAAGCCGCGTTCCAGTACGCCTGGCTGCTGGCTGCCGCCGATCCCGACAATTACGGCAGCGGCCAGGTGGGCAGCCTCTTCGGCGGTCCGAACGCCTGACTGCGGGATCGTCGGTATCGATCGACGCACGCGGGCACTGATCTAGTCGTTGTCAAGATTCGGGGCTAGGATGGCCGGCATGGGCTATCACCACGGCGACCTGCGGGCCGTGATCCTCGCTCAGGCCGCCGACCTGGTGGCCGAGCGTGGCGCCGACGGCATTTCGCTACGCGAGCTAGCCCGCGCCGCGGGCGTCTCCCACGCCGCTCCCGCGCACCACTTCACGGACCGGCGCGGCTTGTTCACCGCGCTGGCCACCGAAGGGTTTCAGCTTCTGGCCGCGGCGTTGACTGACGCCCGGCCGCAATTCATCGATGCCGCCAAGGCCTATGTGCGGTTCGCCCTCGACCACCCCGGCCACTACCAGGTGATGTTCGATAAATCGCTCTACGACGACGCCGACGCCCAGCTGGTTGCCGCCTCGGCGGCCGCCGGCGCCGAGCTGAACCGCGGCGTCGGTACCCTGGCCGATCCGAAGGCCGCTGCCGATCCGAACGGTGCAGCTCTGGCGGCTTGGTCTCTGGTGCATGGTTTTTCGATGTTGTGGCTCAACGACGCGATCGACACCGCGGGTGATCCGATCGCGAAGGTGGAGGGTCTGGCCGCGATCTTGTTCGACGGGTAGGTCCGGTAGCGTCGCAAGCATGAGCCTCAAGGACATCCCGCTGACCACCCTCGACGGCAAATCCACCACATTGGCCGAGTTGGCCGACGGCGCTGCACTGGTGGTCAACGTGGCCTCGAAATGCGGATTGACGCCGCAGTACAGCGCGCTGGAGAAGCTCGCGCAGGAATACGCGGCTCGCGGGCTGACCGTCGTCGGGGTCCCGTGCAACCAGTTCATGGGTCAGGAGCCGGGCTCCGCCGAGGAGATCCAGACGTTCTGCTCGACCACGTACGGCGTGACGTTCCCGTTGCTGGCCAAGGCCGACGTCAACGGCGCCGACCGTCACCCGCTCTACGCCGAGCTGGCCCAAGCCGCCGACGTCGCCGGAGAGGCCGGCGATATCCAGTGGAACTTCGAGAAGTTCCTGCTGACCCCCGGCGGTGAGGTGGCCAACCGGTTCCGTCCCCGCACCGAGCCGGACGCACCCGAGGTGATCGCGGCCATCGAGGCGGTCCTGCCGGCCTGATCTCTGGCCCAATGGACACTCTGTGTCAGAGTGTTCGACACCGTCCCGACATGTGACGTTGCCACACTGGCAGCGTGACCGGACAACTCATCGTCTCGATATCGCAGCTCAGCGATCGCACGCTGGGTGATGTCGCGTCCTTCTCCGCCGAACTCGATGCCCGTGGCGTGCCCGCCTCATTGTTGGTGGCACCCCGGCTCAAAGGTGGCTACCGGTTGGATCGCGACGCCGACACCGTCGAGTGGGTGGCCCGACGTCGCAGTGGCGGCGACGCCGTCGTGTTGCACGGCTACGACGAGGCGGCCACCAAGAAGCGTCGCGGCGAGTTTGCCTCGCTGCCTGCCCACGAGGCCAACCTGAGGTTGATGGGCGCCGACCGGGTGCTCGAGCATGTCGGCTTGCGTACCAGGCTGTTCGCCGCTCCCGGCTGGACCGTCTCGCCCGGCACGGTGAGAGCCTTGCCGCGCAACGGCTTTCGTTTGCTGGCCGATCTGAACGGGGTCACCGACCTGGTCCGCCAGACCACGACACGAGCCCGCGTGGTGGGCATCGGAGAGGGATTTCTGTCGGAGCCGTGGTGGTGCCGCACCGTCGTGCTCTCGGCGGAACGCACGGCGCGCCGCGCAGGCACGGTCCGCGTCGCGGTTGCCGCACGGCACCTGCGCCGGCCCGGCCCCCGGCAGGCCATGCTCGATGCGA
Organism: Mycobacterium sp. DBP42; assembly: GCF_005924235.1. Taxonomy (NCBI): domain Bacteria; kingdom Bacillati; phylum Actinomycetota; class Actinomycetes; order Mycobacteriales; family Mycobacteriaceae; genus Mycobacterium; species Mycobacterium sp. DBP42. The sequence continues at coordinate 75,424 of NZ_VCMY01000007.1, read as the reverse complement.
TCGACCTGGCTTTGCTGCACCAGTGCGTGCCCGCCGTCTACCAGTGGCGAGGATTTTCGGTACTGACCGACGCGGCCTGACAACGGCTAGTCTTGCGTCTCATGGCAGACGCCGATGTCATTGTCGTGGGGGCGGGTCTCGCCGGGCTGGTGGCAGCGTGCGAACTGGTCGAGCACCCCGGCGGAGCCGGGAATTCGGGCCGGAGCCTCCGAGTCCTCGTCCTCGATCAGGAGAACGCTGCCAACCTGGGCGGCCAGGCATTCTGGTCTTTCGGTGGACTCTTTTTCGTCGACAGCCCCGAACAGCGCAGGCTCGGTATCCGCGACAGCCAGGAACTGGCGTTGCAGGACTGGCTGGGCACCGCGGGGTTCGACCGTCCCGAGGACCATTGGCCCCGGGAGTGGGCGCACGCTTATGTCGATTTCGCGGCCGGGGAGAAACGCAGCTGGTTGCGCGCCCGGGGCCTGCAGACCTTCCCGTTGGTCGGGTGGGCCGAACGGGGCGGTTACGGCGCGCTGGGTCACGGCAATTCGGTGCCGCGGTTCCACATCACCTGGGGGACCGGGCCGGCGATCGTCGACGTCTTCGCCCGCCGGTTGGCGGGGGAGCCCCGGGTGCGGTTCGCGCACCGGCACCGCGTTGACGAGCTCATCGTCTCTGAGGGGGCCGTGACGGGGGTGCGTGGTGCGGTGCTGGAGCCGTCCGACGCCCCACGCGGGGCAGCGTCGTCACGGAACGTCGTCGGGGAGTTCGAGTTCCGCGCTTCCGCGGTGATCGTGGCCAGCGGCGGGATCGGCGGCAACCACGATCTGGTGCGTAAGAACTGGCCGGCTCGCATGGGCCGGGTGCCCGAGCAATTGCTCAGCGGTGTCCCCGCGCACGTCGACGGCCGGATGATCGGCATCTCCGAGGCTGCCGGCGCAAACGTCATCAACAGCGACCGGATGTGGCACTACACCGAAGGCATCACCAACTACGACCCCATCTGGCCCGACCACGGTATCCGCATCCTGCCCGGCCCCTCGTCATTGTGGTTGGACGCCAACGGAAAACGGTTGCCCGGCCCGCTGTATCCCGGCTTCGACACCCTGGGCACGCTCGAGCACATCTGCCGCACCGGGCAGGATTACACCTGGTTCATCCTCAACGCGCGGATCATCGCCAAGGAGTTCGCGTTGTCGGGTCAGGAGCAGAACCCCGACCTCACCTCGCGCAGCGTGCGCGAGGTGCTGTCACGGGTACGTCCCGGCGCACCGGCGCCGGTACAGGCATTCGTCGACCGCGGAGTCGACTTCGTCAGCGCCCGCACGCTGCGCGAACTCGTCGCCGCCATGAACGATGTGCCGGATGTGGTCGAACTCGACTACGCCACAGTGGCCGCCGAAGTCACCGCGCGGGATCGTGAGGTGGTCAACAAGTTCACCAAGGACGGGCAGGTCACCGCGATCCGGGCGGCCCGCGGCTACCTCGGTGACCGGTTCAGTCGCGTCGTGGCCCCGCATCGGCTCACCGATCCGAAGGCCGGACCGATGATCGCCGTAAAACTGCATATTCTGACCCGAAAGTCCTTGGGCGGGTTGGAAACCGATCTGGACTCGCGCGTACTCAAGGAGGACGGCACCGCGTTCGCCGGCCTCTATGCCGCGGGCGAGGCCGCCGGATTCGGCGGCGGTGGGGTGCATGGCTACCGGTCCCTGGAGGGCACGTTCCTGGGCGGCTGCATCTTCTCCGGCCGCGCGGCCGGTCGTGGCGCGGCCGGAGACATTGCGTAGGCCCCCGGCCCCTTGGCTCGCTGTCGCACTCGCGGTCAGAACTGAGTGCCGTTTTCCTCGGTGAGCACCTGGAATTCGGTGTTCGTCATCTCGGCCAGCCGACCGTAGTAGATCCCCCGCGCGTTCGGCTCGATGATGCCCTGATGGATCGGCACCGCCCTGCTCGGTGCGACCGCGCGCAGGTAGTCCACGGCCTCCGAAATTTTCATCCAGGGGGCGGCCGCGGGCGTGGCAAGCACGTCCACCGGTTCGCCCGGCACGAACAGCGCATCACCGGGGTGCATGAGCCGCGCCGGGTGCTCGTCGTCGCCCAACAAATACGAAATGTTGTCGATCACAGGGATTTCCGGGTGGATCACGGCATGCCGACCGCCGGTCCCCCGTACGTTGAGCGAGCCGATCCGGAACTCGTCGCCCGGATGTACCGCCTTCCAGGGGGCGCCCAGTTGAGCCGCGGTCTGGGGGTCGGCGTACAGCGCCGCTTGCGGGTTGGCCTCGATCAGCGCGGGCAACCGGGCGGTGTCGGCGTGATCCGGGTGCTGGTGGGTGATCAGGATGGCCGACAGACCGGTGATGCCTTCGAAACCGTGTGAGAAGGTGCCCGGGTCGAACAGCACAGTGGTGTCCGAAATACCGGCCAGTAGGCACGAATGTCCGAAATGCGTGAGTTGCATACCTATATTGTGGCGCTCGGTGGGGATATGGCGGGTGATCGTGGCGATGTCGATCGTGCTCTGCGGGCTGGCCGTGGGGCCGCCTTCGGCGCGGTCGGAGCCCAGCGCCGACTGTCCGCCACTGTGCGACCGCATCCCGGATTCGGCGTGGGTCGCCCCCTCTGAACTCCCGTTGAACCGCCAGTACCGCTGGCCCGGCCTGGCCGGCTTGGCCGTGACATCGGTGGCACCGCGCTTCCGCTTCGAGGAGGAGTGCGCGTCACCGCCGATACCCGGTGACCCGCGCGGTTACGCCGTCGCGGCGCGGGCCGAGGTCTCCCAGCCCGCCGGGCACTGGCAACTGAGGGTCCAGGTGATCCACTGGCGTGGCGACACCTGGCAGGGTGGTCAGACCGCGCTCGCTGTCGTGCAGGGCGCGGCCGGGGCGCTGCGCAGCTGTCCGGAGGCGGGAACGTCGATCACCACCGATCGGCCCGGCCGGCTGGTGGCCGCGATGAACCTCGGCAACACCCGGGTGCTGCACCAGTACCTGCTCGCCGACCCGAACAACAGCACCATCGTGGAACTGGCCATGTGGTCGAGCACGCCGCCCCAGGTTCCATGGTCGGCGCAGGCGGACAACCAGGTGCTCGATGCGCTGGCCGACCCACTGTGCACGGCTTACATAGCGTCGTGCCGGTAGAGTGTGCGCCGTGGCAAAGGTGGTTGTGCACGTCATGCCCAAGGCAGAGATCCTCGACCCGCAGGGTCAGGCGATTGTCGGGGCACTTGGTCGGCTCGGACACGGCGGTATCGCGGACGTCCGTCAAGGCAAGCGTTTCGAGCTCGAAGTCGACGACTCCGTAGCCGACGAAACCCTGGCCGAGATCGCTGAATCTCTGCTGGCCAACACCGTTATCGAGGACTTCTCGGTGAGCCGGGAGGACTCTTGAGCACCCGTGTCGGGGTGATCACCTTCCCCGGCACGCTCGATGACATCGACGCGGCCCGCGCAGTTCGTCTGGCCGGGGCGGAGGCGGTGAGCCTCTGGCATGCCGACGCCGACCTGAAGGGCGTCGACGCGGTCGTCGTCCCCGGCGGCTTCTCCTACGGCGACTACCTGCGCTGCGGGGCGATCGCGAAGTTCGCGCCCGTCATGGGCTCGGTCATCGAGGCGGCCGGCAAGGGCATGCCCGTGCTCGGCATCTGCAACGGCTTCCAGGTGCTGTGCGAGGCCGGGCTGCTGCCCGGTGCGCTCACCCGCAACGCGGGCCTGCACTTCATCTGCCGCGACGTGTGGCTGGAGGTGGCCTCCAACACCACGGCCTGGACGACCCGGTATGACGCCGGTGCCGACCTGCTGATCCCGCTCAAGTCCGGCGAGGGCCGCTACGTCGCCTCCGAGACGGTGCTCGACGAACTCGAGGGCGAGGACCGCGTGGTGTTCCGCTACCGCGAGAACCTCAACGGATCGATGCGCGGCATCGCCGGCGTGTGCTCGGAAAACCGCCGCGTCGTCGGCCTGATGCCACACCCCGAACACGCCACCGAGGCGTTGACCGGTCCGTCTGATGACGGGCTCGGGTTGTTCTACTCCGCGCTGGACGCGGTTCTGGCGGTTTAGCAACCGGATTTGTGTCCTGAGACCGGTTTTGTCCGTGTTAGTTTCACATGGGCGGCCGTGTTGCACGGGCAGTGCTCGCCGCGTGGAGTTGGGGGAGGTCGGTGTTAGTTGATCCAGAAGTGTTGCGTGCTTTCGCCGGTCAGGTGGACATAGCCTCGTCAGTTATTCATGAGGCGGACGTCGGCGGCAAAGTATCCGCTGCTGCTGACAATCTGCCAGGATCCACCACACAGTGGGTAGCACGGCTAGTTGGCACGCATGCCACCGAGCGTGTCGACGGGATCGCTGCCAACGTCGCTGATATGGGCCAGGCCGTGCGCGGTGCGGGTAACACCTACGAGGTGACCGACGCGAACCTTGAGCGAAACTTCAAAGGGATCTTCTAAATCCGTGCTCCCATCACGTTCCCGGCTTGAGGGATGGAATCCCGACGCACTCAGATTCACGAGTCGGGCGGTCGACTCCGCCGGTCAGGTTGTCGTAGATGCCGTCGACAGGATCGACTACAACGTCAAGACCATGCCTGAGACCAAGGTGTGGGCCGGGCCTGCTCATGAGGCCGCTTCTGCGATGTTTGGGCGAGCGCACACTGCGGCCACCGCGTTCAATCACTACGCGGGCGCCATCGCCAAAGCCCTCAACGAGGGTGCCGCCACCATCGGAGCCGCCCGAAAAGCCCTGTTGGACAAAGCTGATGAGATTGACGGCGGCCCGCTCAACGTCTCGGAAGGTTGGGTGGTGCTAATCGATCCCGGAACGCAGTCGGCCGAGCAAATCAATGAGCTGAAGAAGCAGGTTGTGACCGAGCAGGCTGCCATCAATCAGCTCTTGGGTGCGGTCGGTGACGCCGACAATAACACCGCTGATCAGGTGATGACGGCTGCAAAGCAGCTCGGGTTCGTTCCCCCCAGCGTCCCTGGTGATCTGCCCGGCATGATGGTTCCCGGTGCGCAGCGACCAGGCGATGATGTCCCTGATCCCCGGAATCCCGTCGGTTTGATGCAACAGGCGACGGTTCGTGGTGAGGAGATGGCGACAACGGTTCGTGAGACGAGTTCGCGACTCAATAAGGACGGTCACTTAGAAAAAACCCTCGTTATGCAGGACGGAAGCAAGCACGTCATAACCGAAATTGCGCCAAACCCGCACAACAGAATAACTCAGACGATGATTACCGAAAATCACTACGCCGCCAACGGTGAATTGATTTCGTGGACCACTTCCACGAGCAAGCCCGGCGGCAGTAAACAGACCATCATGAATTGGGCAGACGGAACGCAATATGTCGTCAGTGAAACTCCCGAGGGTATACGCAGCGGCGGATTCACGTTGCCGGACGGCAGGCATGGCGTCCTACCGCCAGACAGCACGCTACTCGTGAAAACTGTGCCTGAACGTATCGGGGATGTACTCACTGGCTTGGAAACACACATCGATGGCGGTGGCAAGATCCCGATGCTGTCGATGGACGCAGTCGAAAAAGTGGGGGCTGGTGCGAAGTACGGCGGACCCGCGTTAGGTGTCATGTCGTCGATGTACGACTTCCTCGCTGCATCGACACCCGCCGATAAATGCGTCTCTGTATTCGCTGGTGCGTTCGCGCTGACAGGGAATGCCCTCGGTGCGACAGGGGGAGGCGCGGTCGGTGGGGCGATACCCTTCGCCGCTCCGGTTACCGGCCCGGCCTTCGCTGTCGGAGGCGGATACATGGCCGGCGAATGGATGAAGTCTGTCGGCACTAAAGTTGGCGAAGTGCTGTGCGGCGCATAGGCACGTTGCCACCGCCACATAATTGGGATAGCAAACTATCCCTGTTGGGGCGGTTAGGTGTGTTGCTTCTCTTGGGCGGCGCCGTTTACAGTTTGGCGCAAACGTTCGTTGCCCTCCTCCGTGGTTCCATCTTCGCCGCTCTGACCGCGGGTGGAATGACCCTGTTCATGGCAGGGGCCGTCGCTACGTTCGCTGTCACCTGGTTCACATCGTCGGCACGGTATGCCGATTCAGGCGACACCGGCACTACGCTGCGCATTAATCCTTCGATAGTCTGGTGTCTCGCCGTCACTTTGTTCGGCGGTGCACTCGGCTCGGCATCCTACGTTGCGTTCATTTCTCGCGGCGTTGATCAGTTGCCATTGGCGACTCCGGGGGGAGAATCTGTCAACAGATACTTGATGATATGTCTGTTGATCATCTCGCTGATCGGATTGTCCGCGCTGCTGAAGCGTCGGGATTCTGGTTACCTTAGGCTCAGCCCTAACGGCATTGAAAGTGCCGATATTTTCCAAACACGTACTGCACGATGGCGGGATATTGTCGATGTCACCGACAGCCCCGACAAGCGGTCTCGAAACCCGATCGGTTTCATCTTGAAGGACGACAAACCGATAGTTGTAGCCAACGCCGACCGTTACGAACCCAATTTCGGCGCACTGTATTGGATGGTGCGCCATTATTGGAAACATCCGGAACTGCGTGAAGAGCTCACCGACGGTCGCGCACTGGAGAGGTTGCATAGCGAGCAATTCGACGCGGAGTAGCAACGTTGTTGGTTTGGGTGAGTTCGCACCCGCTCCCATGCGCGGCGAGCGACCACAAACGGTCGCCGATTCGCGGCGTGCCGGGCAGCAGACACGCCGCTCGCGGGGCTGACAGCTAGGCAGTGAGGGCGACGGACGCCTCGGCGGTGTAGGCCAGGAACGTCATCGTCTCCTGTAGATACAGCTGCACGCTCTCGGCGTCGTGTGACAGGTAGCCGATCGACACGTCGGTGCCCAGTTGTAGATCGAAATCCCCGCCGCGAGTGGACAATACGAACGCGCCATCGATCGCGGGTGCCCAGATGATCTCACCGTCGACCAGCCGGCTCAGGTGCTCACGGATCGGGTAACCGTGTGCGGTGGTCTCGCTGACCTTGGTGTAGGTGGCTGCCGAGAGCAGCACCGAGTACGGCCCGTCGACACCGGCCAGGCGCAACTCCGAAAGGGCCTGGGCGATCACATCGGGAATCTCGCGGGCATCGTCGGGCAGGGCCAGCGCCGGATTGGAGCTCGAGCTGCGGATGCCTTCGATCGAGGCCGCCGGATAGCCCTCGAAGATCGCCCGGTCCTCGACGAACGCCAGCTTCTTGGCGGCGTCCTTCACCGGATCCCAGTCGGAATCCTGCGCGCCGCGCTCGACGTCGTCAATCGCGGTGCGCGACACCGTGAACGGAACCCGCAGCCGCACCAGCGGTTTGGCGTCGCGCAGGTGCGCCACGACACCGTCACCGGGAGAGCCGACGTCGAGCAGATGACCCGTGCTGACCGCCGCGGTGACCGGTCCGCCCGGCTCGCTGACATCGACCACGCGCCGTCCGGCGATGTGCCGCTTGAAGGTTCGGCTGGCCTCCAGTTCGATCTCGGCCCAGGCGGACTCGGTGATCGGGGCAAGCTCGCGGTACAGGTTGTTCATTGCGGGATTCCTTTCAGACTGCCGATGCCGAGCGAGCCGTCGCGGTGGCCCTGAGCCGGTGGTGCTTCCGCCGTTGCCGACTCGTCCGACGACGGCAGCGGCGGTGGATCATCCAGAAAATCGATCGTGGGGGTGAAGAACAGCCCTCCGGTGAGAGCGGTGGAGAAATCCAGGATCCGGTCGGTGTTCCCAGGAGGGTCGCCGATGAACATGTTGTCCAGCATCCGCTCGGTCACCGCCGGGGTGCGCGAATAGCCGATGTAGTACGTACCGAACTCGCCCTTGCCGATCTCGCCGAACGGCATGTTGTGCCGAATGATCTTCAGCTCGTTGCCCTCGTCGTCTTCGATCACGTTGAGTGCAACATGCGAATTGGCCGGCTTGACCGCATCGTCGAGTTCGATGTCGTCGAGCTTGGTGCGGCCGATCACCCGCTCCTGCTCCTCTGTCGACAGGGAGTTCCACGAACTCATGTCGTGCACGTACTTCTGCACGTGGACATAACACCCGCCGGTGAAATCCGGGTCCTCGTCGCCGATCTGGCTGGCATTGACCGCCACCGGGCCATCCGGATTCTCGGTGCCGTCGACGAAACCCATCAAATCGCGGTTGTCGAAGAACTTGAACCCATGCACCTCGTCGACGATCGTCACGGCGCCGGCCAGGGCATCGGCGAACTTCGTGGCGAGCTCGAAACACACGTCCATCGACTCGGCGCGCAGGTGGAACAGCAGGTCACCCGGAGTCGACGGGGCCCGGTGCCGCGGACCCTCCAGTGGGACGAACGGGTGCAGCTCGGCGGGGCGCGGGCCGGAGAACAACCGGTCCCAGGCGTCGGACCCGATCGACACGATCGCCGACAGGTGCTTGGTGGGATCGCGGAAGCCGATGGCACGCACCAGACCTGAAACATCGGTCAGGGTGTCGTGCACCACCGCCTCGCCGCCATCGTCGATGGTCGCGACCATGAACACGGCGGCCGGTGTCAGCGGCGCCAGGACCGGCTGGGGCTGTGGTGCGGGCACAACGTCGACCCTAACGCGGCGCGCGTTGAAATCCCGGTCAAGATAGAGAGATGCCAGCTAGCGCCCAGGGCCTGTGTGAGTTCATCGATGCCTCGCCATCTCCGTTCCATGTCTGCGCCACCGCGGCGCAACGCCTGGCCGACGCGGGTTTCACCGAACTCGCCGAAACCGACAGCTGGCCTGGTACGGGCAAGTTCTTCACGGTACGGGCGGGCTCGCTGGTGGCCTGGAATACCGAGGGGGCCGACCCGGCGGCGCCGTTCCGGGTGGTCGGCGGCCACACCGACAGTCCCAATCTGCGGGTCAAGCAGCACCCCGATCGCGTCGTGGCCGGCTGGCAGGTGGTCGCGCTGCAGCCCTACGGCGGGGCCTGGCTGAATTCGTGGCTGGACCGCGACCTCGGGATCAGCGGCCGGCTCTCGGTCCGCGCCGGCAACCAGATCGAACACCGGCTGGTCCGCATCGACGATCCGATCCTGCGGGTGCCCCAACTCGCGATCCATTTGTCCGAGGACCGCAAAGGCGTCAGCCCTGATCCGCAGCGTCACCTCAACGCGGTGTGGGGGCTCGGGGAGCGGCCCCGCTTCTTCCTCGGATTCGTCGCCGAGCGGGCCGGCGCCGCCGAGGCGGACGTGCTGGGCTTCGACCTGATGACCCACGACCTGACTCCCTCGGCGATCACCGGAGCCGGCGGCGAGTTCGTCAGCGCACCCAGGCTGGACAACCAGGCCACCTGCTATGCGGGGCTGGAGGGCCTTCTGTCGGCGACCGCGGGCACGCAGGTGCCGGTACTGGCACTGTTCGACCACGAGGAGGTCGGCTCGACCTCCGATCACGGCGCCCAGTCCGAGCTGTTGCCGACGGTGCTGGAGCGCATCGTGCTCGCCGCGGGCGGTTCGCGGGAGGATTTCCTGCGCCGGGCGGCCGGATCGATGGTGGCCTCCGGGGACATGGCCCACGCGACCCATCCGAACTACCCCGACCGACACGAGCCCGGCCACCTGATCGAGGTGAACGCCGGGCCGGTGCTCAAGGTGCAGCCCAACCTGCGTTACGCCACCGACGGTCGTACCGCGGCGGCGTTCGCGCTGGCTTGTGATCAGGCCGGGGTGCCGCTGCAGCGCTACGAGCACCGCGCCGATCTGCCGTGCGGCTCCACCATCGGGCCCATGACCTCGGCTCGCACCGGGATCCCGACCGTCGACGTCGGCGCGGCTCAACTTGCCATGCATTCCGCCAGGGAGCTCATGGGCGCCCGGGACGTGGCGGCCTACTCGGCGGCATTGCGCGCGTTCTTGTCACCGGCCTGATCTAGGGTCGGCGCCATGGCACTCTCGGTGGAAATGATCACGTTCGACTGCGCGGACCCGGACACGCTCGCCGATTGGTGGGCGCAGGCGGTCAGCGGGTCGGTAAACGCCTATGCACCAGGCGAATTCGTCCTGGTGCAACGGGACGGCGGTCCCAACCTGGGCTTTCAGCGAGTGCCCGATCCGACTCCCGGGAAGAACCGCGTACACCTCGACTTCCACGCCGCGGACATGGAGGCCGAGGTGGCCCGGGTCGTGGGGCTCGGGGCCACCGAGACCGGGCGGCACAGTTTCGGTCCGGAATTCAACTGGGTCGTCCTTGCCGACCCGGAGGGCAACGCGTTCTGCATCGCGGGCGGATAGTCGTCGGCAGTCCCGTGAGGGGCGCCGGCGTTGTGGCAGAGCCCACAGCGGTGCCCGCACGGAGTGAGCGCATCAGCGGCGGCACGCGCCTCCGCGCGAGCAGCTACTAAACTGGGTCCGTGACGTCTGAGCTCACCCACGGCCGTACATCGACCCAGGACACTGTGGAGCGGGCAGCCGCCACCCCCGATCAGCCGCAGCCCTACCGCGAACTCGGTCTCAAGGACGACGAGTACCAGCGGATTCGCGAGATCCTGGGCCGTCGCCCCACCGATGCCGAGCTGGCCATGTACTCGGTGATGTGGAGCGAACACTGCTCCTACAAGTCCTCGAAGGTGCACCTGCGCTACTTCGGCGAGACCACCACCGACGAGATGCGCGCCGGCATGCTGGCCGGCATCGGTGAGAACGCCGGCGTGGTCGACATCGGCGACGGCTGGGCGGTCACCTTCAAGGTCGAGTCCCACAACCACCCGTCCTACGTCGAGCCCTACCAGGGTGCGGCCACCGGTGTGGGCGGCATCGTCCGCGACATCATGGCGATGGGTGCCCGCCCGGTGGCGGTGATGGACCAGCTGCGCTTCGGTGCGGCCGACGCCCCCGACACCCGCCGCGTGCTCGACGGCGTGGTGCGCGGCGTCGGCGGCTACGGCAACTCGCTGGGCCTGCCCAACATCGGCGGCGAGACGATCTTCGACCCGTCCTACGCGGGCAACCCGTTGGTCAACGCGCTGTGCGTGGGCGCCCTGCGCAAGGAAGACCTGCACCTGGCCTTCGCCTCGGGCACCGGCAACAAGATCATCCTGTTCGGTGCGCGCACCGGCCTGGACGGTATCGGCGGTGTCTCGGTGCTGGCGTCGGACACCTTCAGCGGCGACGAGAGTGGCGCGGGCCGCAAGAAGCTGCCGAGCGTTCAGGTGGGCGACCCGTTCACCGAGAAGGTGCTGATCGAGTGCTGTCTCGAGCTGTACTCGGCCGGGCTCGTGGTCGGCATCCAGGATCTCGGTGGCGCCGGATTGTCCTGTGCCACCTCTGAACTCGCGTCCGCCGGCGACGGCGGGATGCGCATCGAGCTGGATCAGGTGCCGCTGCGCGCCAAGGACATGACCCCGGCCGAGGTGCTCTCCAGTGAGTCCCAGGAACGCATGTGCGCCGTGGTGACGCCCGACAACGTCGAGGCGTTCATGGCCGTCTGCCGCAAGTGGGAGGTGCTGGCCACGGTGATCGGCGAGGTCACCGACGGGGACCGGCTGCAGATCACCTGGCACGGCGAGACCGTGGTCGACGTGCCGCCGCGCACCGTGGCCCACGAGGGCCCGGTCTACCAGCGCCCGGTGGCCCGTCCGGACAGCCAGGACGCCCTGGTCGCCGACACCTCGGCGAAGCTGCCGCGGCCCAAGACCGGCGACGAGCTCAAGGCCACCCTGCTGGCCCTGATCGGCAGCCCGCACCTGTGCAGCCGGGCCTTCATCACCGAGCAGTACGACCGCTACGTGCGCGGCAACACCGTGCTGGCCGAGCACGCCGACGGCGGCGTGCTGCGCATCGACGAGACCACCGGCCGCGGCATCGCCGTTTCCACCGATGCGTCGGGCCGCTACACCCAGCTGGACCCGTACACCGGTGCACAGCTGGCGTTGGCCGAGGCCTACCGCAACGTCGCGGTCACCGGGGCCACCCCCGTCGCCGTGACCAACTGCCTCAACTTCGGGTCGCCCGAAGACCCGGGCGTGATGTGGCAGTTCAGCCAGGCTGTCCGCGGGTTGGCCGATGGCTGTGCCACTCTGGGCATTCCGGTCACCGGCGGCAACGTCAGTTTCTACAACCAGACCGGTTCCACGGCGATTTTGCCGACTCCGGTGGTGGGCGTGCTCGGGGTGATCGACGACGTGAAGCGACGCATCCCCACGGGCCTCGGCACCGAGCCGGGTGAGACGCTACTGCTGCTCGGCGACACCCACGACGAGTTCGACGGATCGGTCTGGGCCCAGGTCACCGCCGATCACCTCGGTGGTGTCCCGCCCAAGGTGGACCTGGCCCGCGAGAAGCTGCTGGCCGAGGTGCTGACCGCAGCGTCACGCGACGGCCTGATCTCGGCGGCACACGACCTGTCCGAAGGTGGCCTGATCCAGGCCGTGGTGGAGGCCGCACTGGCCGGTGAAACCGGTTGCCGGGTGATCCTTCCGGAGAATGTCGATCCGTTCGTCTTCCTGTTCTCCGAATCCGCCGGCCGGGCGCTGGTGGCTGTGCCGCGCACCGAGGAGAGCCGGTTCCGGGCGATGTGTGAGGCCAGGGACCTGCCGGTGACACGGGTCGGCGTCGTCGACCAGGGGCCCGAAGGCGGAGAACCGTTGATCGAAGTCCAAGGCCAGTTCAGCATCACCCTCGCGGAGCTACGGAGCACGTCGGAGGGCGTGCTGCCCGGGCTGTTCGGGTGACGGCAAAAGCCCTCGACGAACGTCATCCCCTGCTGCGCTGGGCCTGGAGCCTGGTGCGATTGGACTTCGCCGGCATCGCCGTCGGAGCCCTGTTCTTCTGTCTCTCGCTGACCCCGTCGCTGCTGCCCCGCGACTGGCTGTTCGCCGGGCTGATCGGCGGCATCAACGCTGCCATCGGCTACGGCATCGGGCTGCTGCTGGGTAAAGCGCTGTACCGCTTCGGTTTACGCAACCGTGCCTGGTGGCCGCCGTCGAAGCGGACGGCCTACTGGCTCAAGGCGTTCGTGGTGACCGGCGCCATCGCGGCGTGCGTGCTGATGCTTATTCCCGCGGCGGCCTGGCAGCGGCAGGTTTCGGCATTGATGGGCATGGAAGGCCCGGCCACGCTGGGCTATCTGCGCACCATGATCATCGCGGTCGCGGTGGGTGGCGCGCTGATAGCCACGGCACGGCTGTTGCGTGACATCGTGCGGCTGCTGGCCAGGATGTTCATCCGGCGCTGGCATCTGCACCGGGAGGTGGCCCAGTTCGTCGGCACCGCGATCGTGGTGGTGCTGGTGGTCAGCCTGGTCAACGGCGTGCTCTACCGCGGGTTCCTGGCCGGCGCCAGCCGGGTGTTCCAGCCGCAGAACACCACCACCCGTGAGGGCATCAGTCAACCCGTCGAGCCTGAAAGATCCGGTAGCCCAGAATCATTCGCAGCGTGGGATTCTCTTGGCTTTCAGGGCCGCAACTTCGTGGCGGCCGGACCACGTGCCCCAGAGTTGGAAAACGTCAACGGTGCGCCGGCCAAAGAACCCATCCGGGTATACGCCGGCCTGAACACCGCCGAGACCGACGAGCAGCGAATTGCCGTGCTGCTCAGCGAGCTTGAGCGAACCCATGCCTTCGACCGCAAGCTCCTGGTCATCGTCCCGACCACCGGCACCGGTTGGGTCAACCCGGTGGCCGCCCGCGCGCTGGAGCTGATGTACAACGGCGATACCGCGATGGTGGGCATGCAGTATTCCTATCTGCCGAGCTGGATTTCGTTCATGGGTGACCGGGAGAAGTCCATGGACATCGGCCGGATGATGATCGACGCGATCCAGGCGCGCTGGGCGCAGCGGCCCCCCGACCACCGGCCCAAGCTGGTGCTGTACGGCGAGAGCTTGGGATCGATGGGTGGCCAGGGTGCATTCAGCTGGTTGCCCGATATCGCCAGGATGGGTTTCTCTTCGGTGTTGTGGGTCGGCCCGCCCAACGCCAGCCCGTTGTGGAGCGGCCTGACCGCGCGCCGCGACCCGGGGACCCCACAGGTGCGGCCCCGTTACGACAACGGCCGCACGGTGCGGTTCTCCGAGGCTGCCAACGCTGCCGAGATCGCCGAAGACGCCGCGGCCCCGTGGGAAGGCACCCGCGTCCTGTTCCTGCAGCACCCGTCGGACCCGATCGTCTGGTGGTCGACGGATCTGCTGTTCTCCGAACCTGACTGGCTGGTCGAACCGCCGGGCACGGACCGCACCGCCTCGATGCGCTGGTATCCGATCATCACGTTCTGGCAAGTGGCCGCCGACATCACCAACGCGTCGAGCGTGCCGGCCGGGCACGGGCACAACTACGGCGAATCGGTACTCGACGGCTGGGTGGCAGTGGCTCCGCCGCCGGGCTGGACGCCCGAGGACACCGAGCGCATCCGGACGGCCCTGGAGAAGATCGAGGCCAACGACGGGCCCGAATACTGATGCCGGCCAGCAGGCTTCACGCGGTGGCGCTGGCCGCGGGAGTGGTCGGGTGGAACGGTCTGGTCGATCCTCGGCTGCCGGCTCGTTGGCAGCCGCTGGTGCGCGTGGCGCTCGGCAGTGTGCTCATGCTCGCAACCGGCGCCCGGCCGGGGTTACGGCCTCCGGCGGTGTGGTCGGGCCTGCGATTGGGGGCCGCTGCCGCAACCGCGGTGAGTGCCGGTGTGGCGGCAACGTCGACGGTGCCGCCGGTGCGCGCCGGAATGCGCCGCAAAGCGCTGCCCGACGAACCGCACCGATGGTTGGCGCTGCGAATCCCGCTCGGGACCGTCTGGCCGGAGGAGGCCGCCTTCCGCGGCGCGCTGGGCAAGGTCGGTACCGACGCATTCGGCCCGGCCGGTGGTCAGGTGCTGCAGGCCACCGCCTTCGGGCTCTCGCACATCGCCGACGCGCGCGCCGCAGGACAACCCGTGCTCCCGACGGTCCTGGCCACCGGTGTCGCCGGATGGGTTTTCGGCCGGCTTGCGCAGCGATCGGCCAGCCTGGCCGCACCGATGCTGGCCCACCTGGCGATCAATGAGGCGGGAGCGCTGGCTGCACTGGCCTACCAAGCCGGGCCAGCAGCGCGGCCAGCGCCAGGATCGCAGCTGCGACGGTCAGCGGCCACAACGTGGACACCGCGAAATCGGTGACCCGCAGCGGGATCAACACCACACATACCACCACCACGACCAGGATCAGCCGGGGCGCCTGCTGCGCCGCCGCGGTGCCGGCCACTCGCGAATTTGCTTCGGTGACAAGGGTATACACGGCCAGCAGGAGAAGAGCGGCGACGGTGCTCTGCAATCCGCCGATATGGTTCTGGAAGCGGCAGAACCCCACGGCCAGCACGCACATCGCCGCGGGAACCAGGATCGCCACCTCTGGACCGGAACCGAACAGCCGTGCCGCCACCCGCGTCGCCGCCCACATCAGGCCCAGCAACGCGGCCGACCCAAGGCACAACGCGCCGGTGACGAACCAGTAGAAGCCGGCGTCGGCGTAGAACTCGGACACGATCAACGAGAGGTTCTGCGCAGAGGGAGTGAACCCGCCGGTCGCGCCGATGTTGGCGGCCAGCAGCAGCACGACGGTGGTCAGCGCGGTGACCCCCACCGCAGCCCCCACCGGACGCGCCACGGACTCCAGGCGGCCGTTGACCACGGTGGCCGCCTCGAATCCCACCAGCCCCAGGCCGAGGGGGATGGCTGCCGCCGTCACCAGCAGGACCGAATCGGCGGGCGCGGGCCCGCCGAACTGCATCGGCGGGGTCCCGGCCGCCACGCGGGCCATGATCGCCACAGACAGGTAGAGGAAAATCAGCAGGCCCGTGCCGGCCAGGGCGGCAGCCGTCGCACCCACCGCCCGGGTGGGCAGGTAGGCCACCACCGCCCCGGCGATGACCACCACGGCCACCGACCAGCCCGGCCACCACCATCCGGCCAGGGCGGTCTCCAGGTCAGGAGCCCCGCTCAACGGTTGCAGCGCGAGGGTGAGCGCGACCCCCACACCCAGCAGCACGTACGCCGCCATTTGCACGAGGCTGGTGAACCGCCCGGCGGCCGGCCCCACGGTGGAGGCCACCAGATCGCCTGTCGACACCGCCTGCGGCGCATACCGATGCAGCCGGGCGAAGGCGAAGATCAACACGGCGGCGATGACCGCCGCGCACAGGCCCGCTACGCCGTTGAAGGCCGCCGCTGCGATCGGTGCCAGGGACAGGCCGACCGCACGCCAGGCCGGAAGCCCCGGGGGCCAGGCCACAGGCCGCTCGGGGCTCGCCGGTATCGCACGTTTAGGCATCAGCACTACCGTTCACGAAGTCCCCTCTCACCCGATTCCCCCGGATCAAGATCGTAGAGCGGTCACGGATTGATCGTGGGCTCACCGATCTGCCGCCCCCAGACGTAGTCGACGAAGATCGGCGAGCCCAGTTCGACATGGTTGTACGGTGCGATCGACAGTCCGGTGTCCATCACCAGATACGGTGCCGGCCACAGCTCGGCGGTGATCGGCTTCCAGCAGCCGGGCTTGCCCTCGGGCCCGCCCTTGGCGTTCACCCGCGGCAGGTTGTCCGGATAAACATAGGTATTGCCCACCCCGATGCTCGACAACGTCCCGGTGCTTTCGAAGGAATATCCGTTGTCGCCCCCGAACGTCGCATAGAACGCCGGCGCGACGTCGTGATAGTTGCGGATGGTGCAGAACAACTGCCCCTGGTACTTGTCGAACAGCTTCGACGTCGGGAGCAGATCCTGCGCACCGCGCTGAAGATAGGGACCGCCACGCTCGAGGATGTCGGAACCGGTTCCGGCGAAACCGATCGCCGCGACCAGTGCGGCGTCGAGGTTTCCGCGCTGGGAGTTGAAGGTGGCCGCGCTGCGCGCGGCGTCGCCCAGGCCGTCGAACAGGTCGGGCCCGGCCTCGGCATAGCGCTCGCCGAGGTCGGCCAGCGCGGCGATGTCGTGGCGAAGCGCAGGCATCCGCGGGTTCACATCGTCGAGGATGGTGTTGCCGTCGGCCAGCGACTGCCCGAACGCATCACCCAGCCCGGTCAGCGCCTCGGCGGTGGCAGACAGGGTCTGGTTCAGCTTGATCGGGTCTACCTGTTCGGTGATCGCGGTGATGGTTTCGAACAACGAGTTGAACTCGGTGGTGACGGCCGTGACGTCGATCGGTTTCGAGGTCGAAACTCGTTGTGTGCTTGGGTGTTCCGGTGAAGTGAAGGCCACGTACTTGTTTCCGAACACCGTGGTTGCCTGGATCGAGGTCGATACGTTGGCCGGAAGCAGGTCCAGGTACTTCGGATTGATGTCGAGGCGCACCCGAGCCCGAATCGGATCACCGCCGTCGGTGCTCACCGCGCCCACCCGGCCGATGGGAACGCCGTTGTAGGTCACCTTCGAACCCGGATCCAGAACCAGGCCCGCCCGCGAGGCCAGCAGCGTCAACGGTGCCTTCGCCTCGAAAGCGCCCCGGAACTGCGCGACGATCAACCCGAAGGTCACCGCGAGAATCACCAAGAGCACTGCACCGGCCGGGCGGTACGGCGGATTACGGTGATCGGCAAACACTTTGCGAGACTCTATGACATGGCCGCGCGAGGCAGTGTCGATCCGCAAAAGACCGTGGCGGCGGTCACCGCCGTGGCCGACTGGCTACGCGAACCCACCAGGACCGAGCCCACGCGTGCCGAACTGGCCGAGGCGGTCCGCCTGACCGCGCGCACCCTGGCCGCGCTGGCACCGGGAGCCAGCGTCGAGTTGAGGGTGCCGCCCTTCGTCGCGGTGCAATGCATCGAAGGCCCACGTCACACCCGCGGCAACCCACCCAACGTCGTGGAAACCGATCCCCGCACCTGGTTGCTGCTGGCCACCGGGTTGCTCGATCTCGACGCGGCCGGAGCGGCCGTGCAAATGTCGGGATCGCGGGCGTCCGAGGTGGCCCGGTGGCTGCCCTTGGCGCGCATCGATGCCGAATGAACGGTGGATAGCCCTGCACCCCAGTGTAAGTGGAATCGGCGGTTGCGCCGTGTAGAGCAGCGGATCCCGATACTCCGACGAGGACACTGCCACCCCAGCGGCGCCGCGCATCGTCGGACGCCTCTACCGGGTCGAAACCGCGGCGGGCCAGACGGTCGGGCGGGTCCAGGACGGGTTGGCCGACGCGACGGTGACCGAGCAGGTCTCGCGGGGCGGCAAGCCTGTCGAACT
Organism: Mycobacterium sp. DBP42; assembly: GCF_005924235.1. Classification (NCBI taxonomy): domain Bacteria; kingdom Bacillati; phylum Actinomycetota; class Actinomycetes; order Mycobacteriales; family Mycobacteriaceae; genus Mycobacterium; species Mycobacterium sp. DBP42. Next base: position 57,316 of record NZ_VCMY01000007.1, on the reverse strand, counting down.
TCGACCCGACCTCGAATTGGCCGCCGGTGACCACGTCCTCGTCGTGGGCCTGCGCGACAACCTCGTCCACGTCGGTGAACGCATCGGCGAGGAGCTCGGCGGAGACGACGCCACGCTGGACATCGACATCGTCGCCGGCTTCCTCCTCGGCGGCCTGGTCCGGCAGGTCGCCGACATCCCGCTCACTCTCGGCACCGGCGGAGGCTGCCTGCTCACGGGCCTGCTGTTCGGTTGGGTCCGCTCCAAGCGGCCCACCTTCGGCCAGTACGACCCGGGCACGGCCGACGTGATCAAGCGATCGTCTACGCCTTCTCCAACGTGGCGCTGCCGCTGCTCGGTCCCGTCGTGGTGGCCATGGCCCACGCCCTGGGTGGCTGACGGCATCCGTCGGGAACCCGTTCTGTGTGGGGCACATCCGCCGGCGACGCCGAAATGCGATATTTATCACGATCTGTCGCCACTGTGAGCTGCACGCGTCGTTCGCCTACCGGTGCGCGGAAGTTCGCCTGGGCCTTTCGGATTCGACACCCGGTCCATTGCCGGCCGGGCAGGCGAATTCCGCTTCGGACACGGCGATGGATTCCGCTGTACACCCGAGTTGACCGTAGACTCGGTTACGTCACCAAACCGCCCGCCCCGGGAGCAGCCCTATCGTGACTGGTCAGCAACTCGACGACGAGAACGAACCGCGCGAGGAATGCGGCGTATTCGGGGTCTGGGCCCCAGGCGAAGACGTCGCCAAGCTCACCTACTACGGCCTGTACGCCCTGCAGCATCGCGGCCAGGAGGCGGCGGGCATCGCCGTGTCCGACGGTTCGCAGATTCTGGTGTTCAAAGATCTCGGCCTGGTCAGTCAGGTGTTCGACGAGCAGACACTGGCAGCCATGCCGGGCCACGTCGCCGTCGGCCATTGCCGCTACTCCACGACCGGTTCCACCACCTGGGAAAACGCCCAGCCGGTATTCCGCAACACCGCTGCCGGAACCGGTGTCGCACTCGGCCACAACGGCAACCTCGTCAACACCGCCGAACTGGCTGCCCGGGCCCGCGAAGCCGGACTGATCGAGATGAAGGGCGCCCCGGCCGCCACGACTGACTCCGACATCCTGGGCGCGCTGCTGGCCCACGGCGCCGCCGACGCGACCCTGGAGCAGGCCGCCCTGGAGCTGCTGCCCACCGTGCGCGGCGCCTTCTGTCTGACCTTCATGGACGAGAACACCCTCTACGCCGCGCGTGACCCGCACGGGGTGCGCCCGCTGGCGCTCGGCCGGCTCGACCGGGGCTGGGTGGTGGCCTCGGAAACCGCCGCGCTCGACATCGTCGGCGCCTCGTTCGTCCGCGACATCGAACCCGGCGAACTGCTGGCCATCGATGCCGACGGCGTGCGATCCACCCGGTTCGCCAACCCCGAACCCAAGGGCTGCGTGTTCGAGTACGTCTACCTGGCCCGTCCCGACAGCACGCTGGTGGGCCGCTCGGTGCACGCCACCCGCGTCGACATCGGCCGCAGGCTGGCCCGCGAGCACCCGGTCGACGCCGACCTGGTGATCGGCGTCCCGGAATCAGGAACCCCGGCCGCGGTCGGTTACGCACAGGAATCGGGCATCCCGTTCGGGCAGGGCCTGATGAAGAACGCCTACGTGGGCCGCACCTTCATCCAGCCGTCCCAGACCATCCGGCAGCTCGGTATCCGGCTCAAGCTCAACCCGCTGCGCGAGGTGATCCGAGGCAAGCGCCTGATCGTCGTCGACGACTCGATCGTGCGCGGCAACACCCAACGGGCGCTGGTTCGGATGCTGCGTGAGGCCGGGGCGCTGGAGGTCCACGTCCGGATCGCCTCGCCGCCGGTGAAGTGGCCGTGCTTCTACGGCATCGATTTCGCCACCCCGGCCGAATTGATCGCCAATGCGGCCTCCGCCGAACACCCCGGCGAGATGCTGGAGGCCGTGCGGCACGCCATCGGCGCCGACAGCCTGGGCTACATCTCCCAGCAGGGAATGATCGCGGCCACCGAGCAGCCGCCGACCCGACTGTGCTCGGCCTGTTTCGACGGGGTCTACCCGATCGAGCTGCCGGGGGAGACCGCGCTGGGCAAGAACGTCGTCGAGCACATGCTGGCGTCTGCGCACGCGAGGAGCGAAATGGCCCCAGCGGCCCGCACCGGCACCCCGCGGCAGGCCGACAACGACAACGCCTCGGCCCTGCGCAGGCCTTGAGGGGCTCTTAACGCCTCCTGCGCTGTACCCCCGCAAGAGCGGGGCGGTAGCCTTGCTTGCGATGACTAAGGGCGCCGAACAGCACGGCATCGCCGAACACAACAGCATTTCGTACGCGTCAGCCGGGGTCGATATCGAAGCCGGAGACCGCGCTGTTGAACTCTTCAAACCCCTCGCCGCCAAGGCGACCCGCCCGGAGGTCCGGGGCGGCCTGGGTGGCTTTGCCGGTCTGTTCGCGTTACGCGGCGGCTACCGCGAGCCGGTGCTGGCGTCCTCGACCGACGGAGTGGGCACCAAGCTGGCGGTCGCGCAGGCCATGGACAAGCATGACACCGTCGGGGTGGACCTGGTCGCCATGGTGGTCGACGACCTCGTGGTGTGCGGTGCCGAGCCCCTTTTCCTGCAGGACTACATCGCCGTCGGCCGGACCGTCCCGGAGCGGGTCGCCGCGATCGTGTCCGGCATCGCCGAGGGCTGTGTCCAGGCCGGCTGCGCCCTGCTGGGGGGAGAGACGGCCGAACACCCCGGTCTGATGGAACCCGACCACTACGACATCTCCGCGACCGGTGTGGGCATCGTCGAGGCCGACAACGTGCTCGGGCCCGACCGGGTCCGGCCCGGCGACGTGATCATCGCCATGAAATCCAGTGGACTGCACTCCAACGGCTACTCCCTGGCCCGCAAGGTGCTGCTGGAGATCGACCGGATGAACCTGGCCGGCCACGTCGAGGAGTTCGGCCGCACGCTCGGTGAGGAGCTCCTGGAACCGACCCGCATCTATGCCAAGGACTGCCTGGCGCTGGCCGCTGAGACCCAGGTGCGCACGTTCTGCCACGTCACCGGCGGCGGCCTGGCGGGCAACCTGGAGCGCGTGGTGCCCCACGGGCTGACCGCAGAACTGGATCGCGGTACGTGGACACCGGCGCCGGTGTTCCAGATGATCGCCCAGCGCGGACGCATCGAGCGTGCCGAGATGGAGAAGACGTTCAACATGGGCGTCGGGATGGTCGCGGTGGTGGCGCCCGAGGACACCGACCGCGCGCTGGCCATCCTGACCGCACGGCACCTGGACTGCTGGACGCTGGGAACCGTCAAGAAGGGCGGGAAGGACAGTGTGCGCGCCCAGCTGGTCGGACAGCATCCGCGGTTCTGAAGCAGTTAGACAAGGTCGCGCCGGTAAGCGTCATGCGCAACCAGCGCGACCCGTGTCTAAGTTCTGGGACGGAATGCAGGCGGCTCAGCGCCGCCAGTCATCCTCACCCGACCATTCGTCGGCGTCGTCATTGACGTCACCGGAATCGGGAGATCCCGACAGCTCACGTTGGAGCTGACTGAAGTCGGTGTTGGGTGAGCTGTACTTCAACTCACGTGCCACCTTGGTCTGCTTTGCCTTCGCCCGGCCGCGGCCCATGGGGGGACCCCCTCGCGCAATAACGGAGCGGCCCAATTGCTAGGCGGCTCCGATCTGTGTGTCTTTATTGTCCTGCCAACACTTTACCGTGCCTGCCCGCGAAGTGCTGTCAGGCCCTGCCTCACGGTGCGCGGCTGGGACCCGGGCTGCGGTGCGTCGTTGCACAGCAACACGACCATCTCCAGGATCGCGGCATCCGCGCAGAGACGGTCGTCACGTCGTCGGTGACCGAGTGAGTTTACGTGCTCCTGTGCAGTTCCACGGCCTAACGCCCGCGGAGACGGTCGACCGCCGCGCGCCCGGCTCCGGCCGTGGCATCGGCTCCCGGCATGGAATCCGGGTCGATCACGGCCGGTGCCTGTGCCTGCGCCCCGGCGATCAGCGCGGTGTCGGCCGGCAAACCCCGTTTGAGCAGCGCCAACGCGATCGGGCCTTCGTCGGCGTGCTCGACAACTGTGCCGATTCGGCCGACATTGCGTCCGCCGGCGGTCACCGTGTCGCCGGTCACCGGCCGGTCGGCGGAGCCGTCGAGTTGCAGGATCACCAGCATCCGGGGCGGTTTGCCCAGGTTGTGCACCCGCGCGACGGTCTCCTGGCCGCGGTAGCAGCCCTTGTCGAGATGGACCGCCCCGACCCCGGGGCCACCGATCCAGCCGACCTCATGCGGAATGGTCCGCTCATCGGTGTCCACACCCAAGCGAGGCCGACCGGACGCCACGCGGTGCGCCTCGTAGGCCCAGATGCCGGCCGGCCGCACACCGGCGGCGGTGAGCCGCCCGGTGTATTCGGCCGTCGCCGCGCGCGGCACCACCAGGTCCAATTCCATGCCGGGGGCGGGCAGTCGGCGCAGGAACCCACCGCCGGGCAGCGCCACCGCCGTCGCTTCCTGCGGCAACTCCTCGATGCCCAGGGCCTTGAGGACCTGCTCATCGGCGAGCCCGGGCCCCAGAAGTGAGAGCACCGCCAGATCCGCGGGCTCGATCTGCACGTCGGACCAGAACACCATCTTGCGCAGATAAGCCAGCAGCGGTTCGCCCCGCCACGGTTCGGTGTCCACGTAGGTGGTGCCGTCCAGGTCGGTCTGGATCCAGTGATCTTCGACACGGCCCTGCAAATCCAGGCTCAGGTTCTCGGTGACGGCGCCGTCCGGCAGTGCGCTGACGTGCTGGCTGGAGATGCTGTGCAACCAGGTCTGACGGTCCTTGCCGGTCAACGTCAGCACCGCCCGGTGCGATCGGTCCACCAAGACCGCGTCTCGCGCTGCGGCCCGCTGTTCACCAAGTGGATCTCCGTAATGCCAGACGGCGCCGGAGTCGGGACCGGCCTCAGGAGCCGGAACTGCTGACGGTAGTGCAGTCATAGGCCAACTGTACGTTTGTCGCTCTTCGCCCAAGCCGGCCGCGGGCGCAAACTACGCTGTGGCCCCATGGCAAGCCAACCAGCCGTGCTGATCACCCTGGACGGGCAGATCCACGACCCTGACACCCCGCTGCTGCATGCCGACGACCTGGCTGCCGTGCGTGGAGATGGAGTTTTCGAGACGCTGCTGGTGCGTGACGGCAGACCCTGCCTGTTGGAAGCCCACCTGGGCCGGTTGCGCCAGTCCGCCAAGATGTTGGACCTGCCCGAGCCTGACCTGCCGGCTTGGCGCGCGGCGGTGGCGCTGGGGGCCGAGCGCTGGGCCGAGGACAACGACGGCGACGGGGTGCTGCGCCTGGTGTACAGCCGTGGGCGGGAGAGCGGCGGATCACCGACCGCATTCGCCACCATCGGTGCCCTGGCCGAGCGGGTGGCCAGGGTGCGGCGCGAGGGGCTGGCGGCGATCACCCTGGACCGGGGGCTCCCCTTGAATGCCAGTGACATGCCGTGGCTGGCAGCCGGCGCCAAGACCCTGTCCTATGCGGTCAACATGGCTGCGCTACGGCATGCCGAGCGCCACGGGGCGGGTGACGTGATCTTCGTCAGCTCCGATGGTTACCTCCTGGAGGGGCCGCGTTCCACCGTGGTGATCGCGGCCGAAGGCGACGACGGGCAGCCGCTGCTGCTCACCCCGCCGCCGTGGTATCCGATCCTGCGCGGCACCACTCAGCAGGCTCTGTTCGAGGTGGCTCGCAACAAGGGCTACGACTGCGACTTCCGGGCTCTCAGGCCATCGGATCTTCTTACCGCACAAGGGGTTTGGCTGGTGTCCAGCATCACCCTCGCGGCCCGCGTGCATACGTTGGACGGGCAGCCGCTGACCGATGCGCCGCTGGCCGCCGACGTAGCCGGCCTGGTCGATGCGGCGATTGTCAGCGATCGCTGACCGTTGTTCGCTCGGCCGACCGGGGGTCCACCTTGCCTGGGCTTTTATGGTCCAGAGATCAAATGTGAGTAGTCGGCACACCCGTCGCCGGCAAAGCGTAGGGTCCTTCATGTCGGCGCCGGCGGCGTTTTCCCTCGAATATGAACGGCCGGCGTCCTGAAGGAAGTGTGACGCCATGGCGATACCGCATATTCAGAAATCGCAATTCTTGATTGCCGGCGGGTTTTCACTCGTGATCGCCGCCGTACCCGCGCTTGCCGTCTCCCCGGCGATGCCCGGTTCGAACCCGGTGCAGTCGGTCGCGAGCTGTGAACCCGGGGAGGACCTGCGCGGCGGAGTCTGTGTGCCGGTGGGTCCAGATGGCCCACAAGCCGGTATACCGGGTAACCCCGATCTGCCGGCTGTGGACATACCCGGTGGCTCCATCCCGTGCACGGGCGCCAACACCGGTGAGTGCATCGGCCTCACCGAGAGTGGTGAAGGGCGGGAACCCGCGACGCGGCCGACTTCGAAGTTCGGGGATACCCCCGTCGCGCCGTAGTCCGGCCGGTCGGACACGTCCGGCGAACGTCCTTCGCAAAGGCGCTCGCACTGACCGTAAAAATCACTGGCAGCCCCTTCTGGGACGGTGGTAGCTTCGCGGTACACAGGGAAGGAGGTGGTCCGTCAAATTGAGTGACTTATGGACATGTGAGGTGGCTGCCCGCTAGCAGCGCCGGGGTATTGCCTGCGCGCGCTGGCGAATTCCCCGCAGCCACCCGGCCCCCGAGCCTCTCGGTCTGTCCAACCAGGTACCACGGCTCGGGGGCCGCCCCATGTCTGGGGTAGGCCGACTCTGTTACTGCCCTGGCGGTTGTGGCGCCAGTGACTGGCAGGCCTGCATGGCGTCTTCCCACTGGGCCTGGTCCACGCCGGGCGGCGGGGGAGGCGTGGCATCACCACCAGGGCGCGGTCCGTCCGGTCGGTGTCCGGGCCCGCCGGGATGCTCTGGCCCGCCGGGATGCTCCGGTCCGCCGGGTGCGCCAGGTGTGCCTTCGGGCGGCGCCGGAATTCCGTGCTCCTGCATGCACTCTCCGAAGGCATCCGGGGTGACTGACCTCGTCGAAGGCACCGATACTGCCGAGGATGCGGGGGACGGGTCCGGCGACTCGGTCGAGGAACATGCGGCCACTGAACCGACCACGGCGAAGGCGGCCAGGCCGCAAAAGGCGGTTCGCAGAATGTGTTTCACGGCATCGACCGTATGAGTCCCCGCTGAGCGCGGGTTATTCGTCGGCTATGCGTCCGCTGTGGGGCGAGTTGTCGTGACTAGCCGCTGGGGCCGGGCGCCAGACTCGAACATGCCTTGGTGGCTTCCTGCCACGTTCGGTCGTCGACTCCGGACGGCGGGCCCGCGATCGGCCCTGGCGCCATCGGCACACCGTGCTCGGACAGGCAGTGCGCATAAGTGCCGTGCTCGGCCGGCGGTGAGACAGGTGCCGGTTGCGGACCCTCGGACGAACATGCACCGAGCAAAGCCGCCGCGGCAAGCAGACCAGCCGCCAACAATGGCCGGCGCATCAGCCGACAATCCGTGACAGTCGGGCCGACAGGTGCGGGACCAGCCCGCCGTCGGCGTCCACCCGCTCCTCCACGTACCCCAGGTCGCCGCCTTCGACGATGCCGTAGAGCCGCTTGGCGCCGCCGACGAGCAACCCGGACTTGCTGCGGGCCAGCGCATCGGTGACCAGCTCCCAGGACGCCTGCGTGAGGGGCTTGCCGTAGAACAATTCGACATAGCCGGCCGAATGGGCCAGCAGCAGTTCGATGGCCTGTGACTCGTCACGGCCGGTCGGATCTTCCGGATCGGTCACGAATCGCCAGTAGCCGGTTTCACGCAGGCCGGGGGAGTCGTATTCACCCGTCTCGGTCAGCCGCCAGGACCGCGAATCCCAGATCAGGTAATCGCCGCCGTCGTGGGAGACCACGATCTGCTGGCCGAACCGGTAGTCGCCATGGGTGTCGCGCCCTTCGCCCTCGCCGCGCCAGACGCCGACCAGCGGCAACAACGCCAGCAACGCATCGTTGAGTTCGACGCCGTCGCGCAAGTTGGCGGTATCGGCGGGCACCGGGAGGTCGTCGAAGACCGGAATGTTACGGGTGGCCGTAGCCTTGGCCCGTTCCGCGGCGGCCGCTATGGCTCTGTCGCCGGAGCCCGGTTCGGGGACAGGGGCCTCGGCTGGAATGTCTCGGTCGGAGGTCACGACTCGTCGGTGACGAGGCGGTACAGCGCGTACAACGCGAACCACGTGATGACCACGACGGCCGCGACGAGCATTATCTCGAAGAAGAGCACCACGGCAGTGAGTCTAGTTCCTTGTCGAAGATGCGGGCGCCCCGGGTCGGGACGCCCCAATACACGCCGAACGTGAGCTTGTGTGTCAGATTCGTGCGAATCCTCGTACACAAGCTCACGTTCGGTAGCGAGATCAAGCAACCTTGACGTCGACCTCGTGGATACCCGCACCGGTCGGGGCCACGCTGGCATCGCCGTTGCCCGCCGGGGACAGTGCGCGCAGGGTCCAGGTGCCCGGAGCGGCGAAGAAGCGGAAATCACCGGTGGCCGAGGCCACGACCTCAGCGGTGAACTCGTCGCTGGAATCCAGCAGCCGCACGAAGGCGCCGCCGACCGCCTGGCCGGAGCCGTCCACCACGCGGCCGGTGATCACGGTTTCCTTCTCCAGGTCGACGCCGGCCGGCAACGTCTGTCCTTGCTTGGGTGCAGAGCACATATCAATTTCCCAACTCGATAGGGGCGCCCACCAGGGAGCCGTATTCGGTCCAACTGCCGTCGTAGTTCTTCACGTTCTTGTGTCCCAGCAGCTCCTGCAGCACGAACCAGGTGTGCGAGGAACGCTCACCGATCCGGCAGTAGGCGATGGTCTCCTTCTCGCCGTCGAGGCCGGCCGCGGCGTACAGCTTGGCCAGCTCCTCGTCGGACTTGAAGGTGCCGTCCTCGTTGGCTGCCTTGCTCCACGGAACGTTGATGGCGCCCGGGATATGCCCGGGGCGCTGGCTCTGCTCCTGCGGCAGGTGCGCAGGCGCCAGGATCTTCCCGGAGAACTCGTCAGGTGAACGCACGTCGACCAGGTTCTTCGTGCCGATCGCGGCGATGACCTCGTCGCGGTAGGCCCGGACGTTGCTGTCCAGAGGCTGGGCGGCGTAGGAGGTGGCGGTTCGGTTGACGGCGTCCTTGACCAGCGGACGTGCGTCGAGTTCCCAGCGCTTGCGGCCGCCGTCGAGCAGCTTGACGTCGGCGTGGCCGTACAGCTTGAAGTACCAGTAGGCGTAGGCAGCGAACCAGTTGTTGTTGCCGCCATACAGGACCACGGTGTCGTCGTTGCTGATGCCCTTGTCGGACAACAACTTCGAGAACTGCTGCTGATCGACGAAGTCACGCTTGACGGCGTCCTGCAGATCGTCTTTCCAGTCCAGTTTTACGGCGCCGGGGATGTGCCCCTCGTCGTCGTAGGCGCTGGTGTTCTCGTCGACCTCGACGAACACCACGCCAGGGGTATCGAGGTTGTTCCCGGCCCATTCGGTCGAGACCAGGACGTCGGAACGTGCCATGTACGAATTCCTTTCGGTTCCTTGCTGTTTCAGATGTCTATCGGTAATCATGCAGGACTTGGAACGCGGCGCAACCGCGCCACCAGCGGGTAGACCTGGCAACCCAGGCAGATGCCGAAGGCGGCGTTGAGGAAGGCTGCCACCAACGCCAAGGCGGTGGCGGTCAGGCCGAGCGCGGAGATGCCGAAGGCGAACCCCGCGGTGCCCACGGCCGCGAACACGAAGCCCACCAGTTGGGCGAATCTCAGCGGCGGCACCGGCTCGCGCTCGGTGGTGGGGGCGAGGCGCGGCGCGACGAGGCCGGCGAACAACCGACCGTAGGGATGCTTGCGGGGGCCGGCGAGGGCACCGATGGCAAACACCACGGCCTGAATACCCAACAGCACCCCAGCTGCCGGCGCACTCACGCCTGCGACCAGCAGCGTCGCGATCAGTGCCGCGGTGGTGACCCAGGCGGCGAACCGTGGCCCCCGCACGTCGACCTGGGTGGGCCGACCGTCAGCGATGGGTTGGGTAGATGTGGGTGACATGAAAACGCACTCCCGTTGTTGTAGAAGGTCTGATGGTGTGCAGGCCCAGGCCCAAGGCCTGAGCGGGCGCGCAAAAGCGCGCGGCTGCCCTCAACAGCAACAACAACAGCAGCAACCCGCGACGCGGCACAGATCCACTGCGCGGCGCTTGGTGAGCACGAGCTCAAGGCGGGCTGACACGAGCGACAGCTTACCCAATAACCGCGCGGTCAGGCCAACAGTGGTTCCAGCGCCGAGCGCAGGTCAGCGGCCTTGGGGACCCCGCTGGTGCGGTATCGGGGCCGCCCGTCGCGGTCGAAGATGATGGTCGTGGGCAACGACAGAACCGAAAGCCGCCTGGCGGCTTCGGGATTGGCGTCCATGTCGATCTCCACGTGAGCGACTTCGGGTAGTTCGTCACAGACTTGGTCGACTACGCGGCGCACTCCTGCGCAGGGGCCGCACCATTGGGCGGAGAAATGCAGGACCGTCGGGCCGGTGGGTGACAACCCGAGGTCACTGGTGTCGACGTTGGCGGCCTCCTCGCCCGCCCTGATCATGCCCGCGCGCAGCGTGATCAAACGGCCGATCACATAGGCGACGCCCAGCGCGGCGATCAGCACCACGATGACCAGCACCATCGAAGAGCTCATGATTGTCTGAACCCCGCCAGGTCGATCGTTACTCCCTCGGCGATGCCCTCGATGATCACGTCGGAGCCGCGGGCGCCCGCGGTGGTCGGGGCGATGCCGAACGGCAACTTCTGGCCGGTGATCGTGTCACTGAACTCCGACAGGACCGCGGCGGTCTTCTCCTCGGGCACCGGCTCGTCGGCGGTACCCGGGCCGGTGAGGATGCCGGTCGCGGTCAGCACCAGGGTGGTGTCGTCGCCGTCGGCGAACGACAGGTCGACCGCGACACTGACCCGTTTGTCCAGGCCGGATTCCTTGGGCGTGCCGGTGAAGACCAGCCCCTGACTGCTGGAAATCCCCGACTCCGTGGTGCCCCCGGTGGCGTCGTTGGTTTCCCGGGACGGAGCTTCCACCAGCAGGTCGTCGATGCCCATGAACCTGCCGATGTGGGTGGAGTCGATGATGATGCGGCTCTCGGCCTTGTTGACCGGCAGTTTCGCGTCCGGGCGGATCAGCCATGACGAGTCGGTGAGGTCGATTCCGTGCAGCGTGGCCTCCAGCGAGGCCCTGCCCACCACCGGATGGTCGACGCCGGCCGCCCGAATCTCGATCTCCCGGTAGCGATGGTTGCGGACCTGGTTCAGGAACGGGAACCCCAGGATGGCCACCCAGGGGTCCCACTGCAGGCCGGCCGCGGTACGTACGTTGCGGGCGAGGCGGTATTCGGCGTAGATCGCCGAACCGAAATCGGTGCCGACCACCCCGACGACGAGTGCGGTCACGGTCGCGGTGAGCCCGATCAGCAGTTTGCGCACCGGCACATTGTCGCCCACAGCGGTTGGATCAAGGCGCTCGGCGCGGCTAATCAGCAGGTGAGGCGTTATCGTTAGTTCACTAAAGGCCGGTAACGGCTACATGTCAGTCACGAATCCGACCGTGTGGACATCGGGGTCCGGGCGATCGTGGGAAGTGATTGCCGGCGCGCCGGAGGACCTGTTGGATCTACTGCTACTGACCGTCGACCCGCATCCCGAGGCAGTCCTGCCCTCGTTGAGTCTGCTGGCCCACACCGTGCGCACGGCACCGACAGAAGTGTCCTCTCTGCTGGAAGCGGGCAGTGCCGACGTGGCAATCGTCGATGCCCGCACTGACCTGGCGGCCGCTCGTGGCCTGTGTCGTCTGCTGGGGACGACGGGTACCTCTGTTCCGGTTGTGGCAGTCGTCAACGAGGGTGGATTGGTCGCGGTCAACCACGAATGGGGTCTCGACGAGATCCTGCTGCCCGGTACCGGCCCGGCCGAGATCGACGCCCGGCTGCGCCTACTGGTCGGCCGGCGCGGAGGCGGCGCCAACCAGGAGAACGTCGGCAAGATCACACTCGGCGAACTCGCGATCGACGAAGGCACCTACACCGCCCGCCTGCGCGGACGCCCCCTCGACCTCACCTACAAGGAATTCGAGCTGCTCAAATACCTCGCCCAGCACGCCGGCCGGGTCTTCACCCGGGCACAGCTGCTGCAGGAGGTATGGGGTTATGACTTCTTCGGCGGTACCCGCACGGTGGACGTACACGTCCGTCGTCTGCGCGCCAAACTCGGCCCCGAATACGAATCGCTGATCGGCACCGTTCGCAACGTCGGATACAAGGCCGTGCGCCCCTCCCGCGGCCGCCCGCCGGCGGGCGACACGGCCACCGCCGAGGCGGCGCCCGACGACGGTGACGAGGACTACGACGACCCGGCAACCGACGACGCAGACGAGCCGTTGGCGGGGCGGTTGTCCGGCCAGTGACCGAACTCGACTGGCGCACCGGGCTGTCAGAAGCCGACCAGACCGCGATCCGCTCCCTCATCGCCGCTGCCGCCGCGGCCGACGGCGTCGCCCCGGTGGGTGATCAGGTTCTGCGCGAACTCGCCCACGACCGCACCCGCCACCTCCTGGCCTTCAGCGATGCAGATCTCGTCGGGTACCTGAACCTGGCCCCGGCCGGCGACGAGGACCCGGCGATGGCCGAACTGGTCGTGCACCCGCAGGCCAGGCGGTGCGGTGTCGGCGCAGCGCTGGCCCGTGCCGGGCTGGCCGAGGGGCCGGAGGGCACGCGAATCTGGGCGCACGGCAACCTCGAGCCGGCCCGGGCGCTGGCGGCCGCCCTCGAGCTCAAGCCGGTCCGCGAGCTGCTGCAGATGCGCCGCCCATTGGCCGATTTGCCGCCGCTGCGGACCGCGGACGGCGTGCGGATCGGCACCTACGCCGGCCCCGGCGACGATGCCGAGATCCTGCGGGTCAACAACGCCGCCTTCGCCTGGCACCCGGAACAGGGCGGCTGGACCGAACAGGACATCGAAGAGCGGCGTGGTGAGCCGTGGTTCGACCCCGAGGGGCTTTTCGAGGCATTCGACGAGCGCACCGGGGCGTTGCTGGGGTTTCACTGGACGAAAACCCACGAGGGCGGTCTCGGGGAGGTCTACGTCGTCGGCGTCGACCCGTCCGCACAGGGCCGCGGTCTGGGTTCGGTGCTCACGCTCGTGGGCCTGCACCACCTCGCCGAGCGGTCGCTACCGACCGTGCTGCTCTACGTCGAGGCCGATAACTCGGCGGCCGTGGCGACGTACCGAAACTTGGGTTTTGAGGTGTTCACCGTCGACGTGGCGTACGCCGCCGGTTAACCCGTTTAGCTGTGAACTTGCTGAACCTATTCACTGCTGATTTACCTGCTGTCCGCGCGCTGTCCACTGCGGCCTAATACGTTGCCGGAGAGTTCGAAGCCGTCAACCGAAAGTGGGACAAGTGAAGCTCATCAGCATTGGCAAGGGTGTAGGCAAGCCGTTCGGCGTCGCGCTGTCCGCGACCGCCATTGCGGCGCTCACCCTGACCGCGTGCGGCAGCGACAACAACGCCACCGGTACGAGCTCAGCGGCCGCGGGCGCCGGCTCCGCGTCGGCCGAGTGCGGCGGTAAGTCCTCGCTGACCGCCGAGGGCTCCACGGCCCAGCAGAACGCCATTGCCGAGTTCAACAAGGTGTGGGGCCAGGTGTGCCCCGGGAAGAACCTGTCCTACAACCCGACCGGTTCGGGCGCGGGCGTGGACCAGTTCATCGCCAAGCAGGTCGCCTTCGCCGGCTCCGATTCGGCGCTCAAGGAAGACCAGGTCGCCAAGGCCGCCGAGCGGTGTGGCGGCAATGAGGCGTGGAACCTGCCGCTGGTGTTCGGCCCCGTCGCGCTGGCCTACAACGTCGAGGGCGTCGACAAGCTCGTCGTGAGCCCGGATGTGCTCGCCAAGATCTTCCAGGGCCAGATCAACAAGTGGAACGATCCGGCGATCGCTGCGCTCAACGCCGGCACCGACCTGCCTGACGTGGACATCAAGCCGATCTACCGGTCGGATTCCTCGGGTACCACCGACAACTTCCAGAAGTACCTGGCCGCGGCCGCGCCGCAGACCTGGACCAAGGGAGCGGGCAAGGAGTTCAACGGTGGTGCCGGCGAGGGCGCGCAGAAGTCCTCCGGTGTGGTGCAGGCCGTGCAGGCCACCCCCGGCTCGATCGGCTACGTCGAGAAGAGCCCGGCCGCCGCGGCCGGCCTGCCCTACGCCCAGATCGACAGCGGAGCCGGCGCCGTCCCGCTCGACGACGCGTCCGCCACCAAGGCCGTCGGTGCCGCCAAGTTCGAGGGCGAGGGCAAGGACCTGGTCCTCGACCTGAACGCGCTGTACGCCACGAAGGAAGCCGGCGCGTACCCGCTGGTGCTGGCCACCTACGAGATTGTTTGCTCGAAGGGGTACGACGCCGAAACCGCCGCGGCCGTCAAGTCCTTCCTGACCGTGGCCGCCAACGAGGGCCAGGCCAGTCTGTCGCAGGCCGGATACATCGCCCTGCCCGACGAGTTCAAGCAGCGCCTGATGACCTCGGTCGAGGCCATCGCCTAGTAGCCGAACTGGCATCAGAGGACGGATTTGGGCGAGGATGGATTTACCGACCATATGACGACCAGGGGCCCCGACGGGACGACAGTGACAACGCCGAATCCAGCTGATTCGGGGTCGGGGGAGGCGCTCGCGTCCCCTCACCCCGAACCGGCACCCATTTCCACCGATCCGTCCAAGGGAGCCAAGGTCCGCCTCGGCGACCGAATCTTCCACGGGCTTGCCGAAGGCTCGGGCATCCTGATCGTCGCGCTCATAGCGGCGATCGGGGTGTTCCTGCTCTGGCGCGCAGTCCCGGCATTGACCCGCAACGAGGAGAACTTCTTCCTCTACGGCGGCAACTGGATCACCACCGACACCTCGGCGATGCACTTCGGCATCTTCGAGCTGCTTCAGGTGACCGTGTTCGTCTCCGTGTTCGCGCTCGTCCTGGCGATGCCGGTGGCGCTGGGCATCGCGATCTACCTCACGCAGTATTCATCGCGACGGTTGGCCGGTCCGCTGGCCTACCTGGTGGACCTGCTGGCAGCGGTGCCCTCGATCGTCTACGGCGTGTGGGGCCTGTATGTCCTGGCGCCGGCGATCAAACCCTTTGCGGTGTGGCTCAATACACACTTGGACTGGTTGTTCCTGTTCAAGACCGGCAACGCTTCGGTGGCCGGCGGCGGCACGATCTTCACCGCGGGCATCGTGCTGGCGGTGATGATCCTGCCGATCATCACCGCGGTCACCCGCGAGGTGTTCACCCAGACCCCGCGCGGCCAGATCGAGGCCGCGCTGGCGCTGGGCGCCACCCGCTGGGAAGTGGTGCGCACGACGGTGCTTCCGTTCGGATTGTCCGGATACATCAGCGGCGCCATGCTGGGACTCGGCCGCGCGCTCGGTGAGACCATTGCGCTGCTGATCATCCTGCGCGGCACCCAGACCGCGTTCGGTTGGACGCTGTTCGACGGCGGTTACACCTTCGCCAGCAAGATCGCCGCCACCGCAAGCGAATTCAACGACCAATACAAGGCGGGCGCCTACATTGCCGCCGGCCTGGTGCTGTTCATCCTCACCTTCGTGGTGAACTCGCTGGCTCGTGCCGCGGTGGCAGGAAGGGGACGGTCATGACTTCCACGCTTGAGCGGCCGGTCAAGGCGCCCGCGTTTCAGGGCGTGAGCCTGCGCCGCAAGCTGACCAACCACTTCGCCACGGTGCTGGTGACCCTTTCGTTGTTGGTCGCTCTGATTCCGCTGGCGTGGGTGCTGTATTCGGTGATCACCCGGGGGTGGGCCGCATTGACCTCACCCACGTGGTTCACCAACTCTCAGGCCGGGATGACGACGTTTACCGCCGGCGGCGGCGCCTATCACGCGATCGTCGGCACCCTGCTGCAGGGCATCGTGTGCTCGCTGATCTCCATTCCGATCGGCGTGATGGTGGGCGTGTACCTGGTCGAGTACGGCAGCGGAACCCGATTGGGCAAGGTCACCACGTTCATGGTGGACATCCTCACCGGCGTGCCCTCGATCGTGGCGGCGCTTTTCATCTACGCGTTGTGGGTGGCCACGCTCGGGTTCGGCCGGTCCGGGTTCGCTGTGTCACTGTCGTTGGTGCTGTTGATGATTCCGGTGATCGTGCGGGCCACCGAGGAGATGCTGCGCATCGTGCCGATGGATCTGCGCGAAGCAAGTTACGCACTGGGCGTACCCAAATGGAAGACCATCGTCAGGATCGTGATCCCGACGGCGCTGTCGGGCATCGTCACCGGCATCATGCTGGCGCTGGCCCGCGTGATGGGTGAGACCGCACCGTTGCTGATCCTGGTCGGCTACGCCCAGGCGATGAACTTCGACATGTTCGGCGGTTTCATGGGATCTCTGCCGGGCATGATGTACGACCAGATCTCAGCAGGTGCAGGCGCCAACCCAGTGCCCACCGACCGGCTCTGGGGTGCGGCGCTGACGCTGATCCTGCTGGTCGCCCTGCTCAATGTCGGAGCGCGCACGGTCGCCAAATTCTTTTCCCCCAAGAAGGTGTAGGAGCTATCCATGGCCAAGCGGCTGGACCTCAAGGACGTCAACATCTATTACGGCGCATTCCACGCCGTCTCCGACGTTTCGCTGTCGGTGCACCCGCGCAGCGTGATGGCTTTCATCGGTCCGTCGGGCTGCGGTAAGTCGACCGTGCTGCGCACGCTCAACCGCATGCACGAGGTGATCCCCGGGGCCCGCGTGGAGGGCTCGGTGCTGCTCGACGGTGAGGACATCTACGGCGCCGGGGTGGATCCGGTGGGCGTGCGCAAGACCATCGGCATGGTGTTCCAGCGGCCGAATCCGTTCCCCACCATGTCGATTCGCGACAACGTGGTGGCCGGTCTGAAGTTGCAGGGCGTCCGCAACAAGAAGACCCTCGACGAGGTCGCGGAGCGTTCGCTGCGGGGCGCCAACCTCTGGAACGAGGTCAAGGATCGTCTGGACAAGCCCGGTGGCGGCCTGTCGGGTGGTCAGCAGCAACGCTTGTGTATCGCCCGCGCCATCGCGGTGCAGCCCGACGTGCTGTTGATGGATGAGCCCTGCTCGGCGCTCGACCCGATCTCGACGCTGGCCATCGAAGATCTGATCTCGACGCTCAAGCAGGATTTCACGATCGTCATCGTCACGCACAACATGCAGCAGGCCGCCCGGGTGAGCGATCAGACAGCGTTCTTCAATCTCGAGGCCACCGGTAAGCCCGGCAAGCTGATCGAGATCGATGACACCGAGAAGATTTTCTCCAACCCCACCCAGAAGGCGACCGAGGACTACATTTCGGGCCGCTTCGGCTGAGTTTCTCCTGCTCGCGCTACGGCGTCAGCACCACTCGGGTGCCCGACGGTTCGCCACCCGCCCAAACCTCGGCGACATCGGCCAATGCCCTTGGCTGGGTGTGTAATTCGAGTTGGCCGTCGGCGACCATGGTGAACAACCTCGGCAATGCCTCGCTACGGGCGCGGCCCAGCACCTCGGGTGGAACGCTGCCGATGCCGACTCCGCGCAGCGTGATCCCGGTGCCGCGCAAGACTCCCGCATCCAGTGCCAGCGTCGGCCCGGCCATCGACCCGATCTGAACGAATCGGGTCGGGTGGTAGTGCGCGGCGGGGTGACTGGCGGCCAAGGCAGTGAGCACCTCGGCGGCCGGGTCGCCCCACAGGTAGTCGAGCACCGCGTCAAACGGTCGTTGGGCGTGCATCTCGGCGACCCGAGCGCCGAGGTCCTGCTGCCCGAGGGTGATCGTGTTCTGAGCGCCGGCCGACCGTAACCACTCCAGCCGTTCGGTGTTGCGCCCGGCGGCCACCACCGTCTCGGCGCCGAACATGGTGCCGGCCAATTGCGCTGCCATGGAACCGGTTACGCCGGTGGCGCCCAAGATCAGCACATGGTCGCCGGGCTTGACGGCCGCGGCGTGCGACAGCGCGGTCCACGCCGAGATGCCGGGATTGGGCAGGGCGGCGGCGGTCACCGAGTCGACGTGCTCCGGGATCTCGACGCCGCCGCGGGGCTCGACCAGGGCGCGTTCTGCCATCATGCCGGAGGATCCGAGGGCGCCGGTGTAGATGCGACGGCCGTCGGCGAGCCGTGCCACACCGTCGACGCCCGGAATGGCCGGCAGGGCAATCTCCTTGCTGGCGTAGTGCTTTCCGGACACCAGTGCCCGGGTGAGGTTGGTCAGAGCCGATGCTTCGACGGCGGCCACCTCGGCGCCGTCGCTCGGCTGGGGCTCGGGCACGTCGGTGTACACGGGGTTGTTGCCCCATGCGGTGACCAGTGCGGCCTTCATGGCAGCTCCTTTGGTTTCCAAGGATATGGTTTCTATGGAAACAATCTACTCAGGCGTTCCGCGGGTGGCAAGATGGTTTCCGTGAAAACCAAACTTGAGCTGATCGACGCCATCGCCGGGCTGTTGGCCGCGGTGGGGGACCGGCTCGGGAATGACGGCGAGGATGACGCGGAACGCGACTTCATGGCGGCCCGAATCCCGCCGCGATTACAACCGCTGGTGCGGACGTTACCGACCTCGTCGATGCACCTGCTGGCCGAGATCACCGAAGGCCCGGTCAGCGTGGTGGGGCTGGCGGCGCGCTCCGGCCGGCTCAAGGGCACGGTGTCCAAGCACGTGCAGCGGCTGGTCGAGGCCGGCCTCGTGGAGCGCACGGCGGTACCCGGCAACCGCAAGGAGATCGAGCTCGGCCTGACCGCGGACGGACAACTCGTCGCCGACGTGCACCGCACGATGCACGAGGAAATGGACCGTGGAACGCGTGACTTCCTGCTGCGCTACAGCGGGGCTGACCTGCAGGTACTGGTCAAAGTACTCGGGGACCTGGCCGGGGCGCACAAGGACGGCGTCCGGCTGGTGCCGCCGGCCGACCGGCCCTGAATCACTGGTTGGAAGAAACCGATTCCCCGTCCGGGTAGGTGCCTGTGACCTGGAAGATGACCCGCCGTGCCACCTCGACGGCATGGTCGGCGAAGCGCTCGTAGAAGCGGCTCAGCAATGTCACGTCGACAGCAGCTGTCACCCCGTGCTTCCACTCCCGGTCCATCAGAACCGAGAACAGGTGACGATGCAGATCATCCATCGCATCGTCTTCCTCCTGGATCCTGGCGGCCTTCTCCGGATCCTGGGTCAGCAGCACCTCGCGCGCGGCATGGCCCAACTCGACGGCCACCCGCCCCATCTCGGCGAAATAGCCGTTCACTTCCTCGGGCAGAACGTGCTGGGGATGGCGCCGACGCGCAATCTTGGCCACATGCAGCGCCAGCGCACCCATGCGGTCCACATCGGCGACGATCTGGATCGAGCCCACCACAGCCCGCAGGTCACCGGCAACGGGCGCCTGCAGCGCGAGCAACACGAACGCAGACTCCTCGGCCTGGGTGCTCAGCGTGGTCATCTTGTCGTGGTCGCTGATCACCTGCTCGGCGAGCGCGAGATCGGCCTGCAAGAGGGCCTGGGTGGCCAGCTCCATTGCGGTACCCGCCAACTCACACATCTGCCCGAGTTGGTCCGTCAGCGAGTGCAGTTGCTCATGGTATTGGGTACGCATGCTTGCAAGATTATGCGGTCAGCAGGCCTGTAGTCACGATGCAACGATGAACGAACGGTGAATGCCGCGCGCCCGGTTCAGAAGCTATTCGCAGGTGGTGTCGGCCGCGTTGGTGACGTTCAGGTCCTCCGGGAGGTGCGTCGGGCTGCTGCTGGTGCCCTTCAGCACATGTACCTGCACCTCCGACCCGCTCGGTGACGGAGCATTCACCGTGTTGAAATCGGAGCCCAGAACCACCTGCACCACGTCGCCCATGCCTGACACCCGCTCGATGGTGGGGTTGGCGAAGGAACTGGCCACGGTCGCGGCCGCCTCCTCGTTACCGGGGGAGAAGAACACCGTCGTCGCCGGGAGCGTGCTCGGGTAGTCGTCAGGAGTGTTGACGTTGAAACCGTGTTCCTGCAGCTCGGTGGCCGCGGTCGAGGCCAGACCGCTCTGGCCGGTGGAGTTCGACACCTGCACCGTGACCTGCTGCGGTTCGGTGGTGACGGCATTGACCATCTCACCACTGTCCGTCGTGTCCGGTGCGGGTGCCGGCGCGGTCGACTGAGGAGTCTCGGATGGAGCGGCCGCCTGCACCGTGGACGACTCCGGGGTGCCGGGCACCGGGGTGTTGTCCGGGTTCTTCTCCCCGGGCAGCGGATCATCGTTGATGATCGCGTCGAAGAGTGCCCGCATGTCCTCGAGACGCGGGACCTCGTTGCCGTACTCGTCGGCGTATCCGACGGTCGGCACGGTGACGAAGGTGATCCGTCCGGCGTTCACGCCTTGTACGGACTGCCCGAGGTCAACCAGGTCCTTGGTCCTGATGTTGTCGACGAAGCTGTCGCTGATGAACATGTTGACCACGTTGTTCAGCTTGTTCAGCGAGAAGAACGTGTCTCGGGAGATCAGCGCTCGCAGCAGCGAGGACAAGAACAGCTGCTGGCGTTTGATGCGCCCGTAGTCCCCGTTGTATTCGGTGGTCACCTGACGGGCCCGCACATAGTTCAAGGCGGTGTGCCCGTCGATCATCTGGCGTCCGGCGTTCGGTAGGACGGTGCCGAGCTCGTAGTCCTCGAGGGGGGTGGTGCTGCACACCTCGACCCCGCCCAGCGCGTCGACCATCTTGGAGAAACCCGAGAAGTCGACGGCCATGAACCGGTTGATGGACAACCCGGACAGCTTCTGGATCACCTTCACCAGGCACTTCGGGCCGCCGAAGGCAAAGGCCGAGTTCAGCTTGGTCTCGGTGTAGACCTCGTCCGGGCCGTAGGTCTCGGTCTCCGCGTCGTACAGCGGACCGTAGGCCGTCGTTTCCGGGTTCCATGGTTCGCACTTCATCGGATCGATCGACAGGTCACGCGGGAATGACACGGCGACGACACGTTCCCGGTTGGCCGGGATGTTGACCAGCATGATGGTGTCGGATCGCGCACCGCCGGCATCTTCGGTATCGCCGGCGCCCATGCCCCCGTTCTCGCCGAACCGACTGTCGGTCCCGATGATCAGAAAGTTCTCGTCGCCGAACTGGGCGTTCGGGTCGAGGATGTCGCGCGAGTTGAGATCCAGCGCGGCGACCTTGTTGAGGCTGTCATTCTTCGAGGACTGCCACTGCCAGGCCCCTCCGGTCAGCACCAGGGTGAGGACAGCGAGCATCGCGGCAGCGGCCCGTCCGGCCAGCATCACCCGGCGATTGATCGGCGGCCGCACCGCCTCGATCACAGTGGTTTCGTCGGGATCGTGCTCGTCTGGCGGTATCGGGCGGACGCGCCACGTGGGGCGCTCCGGGGGAGCGTCATAGTCGTAGACCGCCAACGCCGGCAGGACGTCGGTGTTGGTGTTGTCGGTCTCGATCTCAGGGGCCGACGGGTCTTCGAGCGGTTCTTCGAACGGTGCCGGGAAATCCTCGGCGTGCTCCGATCCGTGGGGATCGTCGGCCTCCGGGTCGATTCGGACCGCGGCGATGACGTCGGTCGGATCGGGCACGTGCGGGCGGGCATAGGCCGGTGCATAGTCCGGCTCCAGCTCCAGTTCGGGCTCCGTTTCGGCCTCGGCTTCGGGCTCGAACTCTGGCTCGGGCTCGGTCTCCAGCTCGAACTCGGGTTCCCAGAAGTACGCGGGTCCAGCTTCCGGTTCGGGGTCGGGTTCCTGGAAGTAGGCCGGTTCCGGCTCGGGTGCAGGTTCAGGTTCGGGTTCAGCGTCGAGTTCTGGCTCTGCCTGATAGGCCTCGTCGGGCTCCAGCCGGTGGCGGCTCGGGGTGAAACCGGTACCGGCGACCTTGGCGATCAGATCGGCGACAGTTACCCCGTCGGCGTGGCTGCCGGTGGGCTCGTCGACGGATAAATCTTCGGGTGACGAGGCATCCTGGCGTTCCCACGGCGCGGCGCCTGGCAAAGGCTGCCGGGATCGGGTAATCCATTGGTTGTCCGACGAATCCTCCGGCGAGCGGTGCCGACGGCCGGGAGTGGCGTTATGAGCGTCACTCATGTCCTTACCGGCCTCCGACTCTTCGAACTCGCGCGTGCGCGTCGGTGCGCATCGTTCCCGCAGTGTGATCTGGGTGCTGCTGAGGTTTTCTCCTCATCTCTTCTAGCAGCACAGTGCCGGACTGGCTACCTGAGCCGGCCGCGACAGGGTTTTCATCGTACTGACGCATCCTGAGACTGAGCTAGACCCAACCCGGTGACAGAGCTGTCTCGATGTCATCTCGGCGCGAGCGCAGGTCAGCCTCCGGAATGCATCACATCGGCCCCGGCCGGGACCGCGCAGTCGTCGGGGTCGTCGAGCCACCCCTCGGGCAGGGACACCGAGGCGGCCGACCCCTGCCTACCGCGCGGGCCGGTGGCCGCGGGCGGGAACGGTGCGTGGGCGTCCAGTTGGTCGAGCAGGCCGTCGAGCTCGGCACGGGTCTTTACCAAGGCCAGCCCGCGGCGCAGATCAGCGCCGGCCGGGAACCCGTGCAGGTACCACGCCACGTGCTTGCGGATGTCGCGCATGCCCTTGTCCTCGCCGAAATGCTCGCTGAGCAGCTCGCCGTGGCGGCGCACGATGTCGGCCACTTCGCCCAGGGTCGGCGGAGTGGCGGGCCGCCGGCCGGTGAAGGCCGCGGACAGCTCGGCGAACAGCCATGGCCGGCCCAGGCAGCCGCGGCCGATCACCACGCCGTCGCATCCTGTCGCGGCCATCATCGCCAGCGCGTCCTCGGCCTCGAAGATGTCGCCGTTACCGAGCACCGGGATGGTGGTGACATGGGCTTTGAGCGCCGCGATCTGGTCCCAGTCGGCGGTGCCCGAGTAGCGCTGAGCCGCGGTGCGGGCATGCAGGGCCACGGCTGCCGCGCCTTCCTCAGCGGCAATCCGTCCGGCGTCCAGATGTGTGTGATGCGCGTCGTCGATGCCGATCCGGAATTTCACCGTCACCGGAATGTCGGTGCCCTCGACACCGCGCACCGCGGCGGCCACGATCTGGCCGAACAAGCGCCGCTTATAGGGCAGTGCCGATCCGCCGCCACGCTTGGTGACCTTGGGCACCGGGCAGCCGAAGTTCATGTCGATGTGGTCGGCCATGCCCTCGTCGGCGATCATCTTCGCCGCCAGGTAGGTGGTATGCGGGTCGACGGTGTAGAGCTGCAGCGACCGCGGCGATTCGTCGGGGCCGAAGGTCGTCATGTGCATGGTGACGGGATGGCGCTCGACCAGGGCCCGCGCGGTGACCATTTCACACACATAGAGGCCGCTGACGGTGCCGGCGCGGGCGATTTCGAGCTCGCGGCACAGCGTCCGGAAAGCCACGTTGGTCACCCCGGCCATCGGGGCGAGGACGACGGGACTGGGCAACGCGAACGGCCCGATCCGCAGTTGGGATCGGGCCGACGCTGTCGTCGCAGGCGGCGATGCGGTCAGGGTCATGAAGACGAGGACGACACCAGCAGGTTCTTCATCGCCTTCTTCTCGGCCACCTTGCGCTCGCGCTCCATGCGGCGCTCCTTGGCGACCTCGAACTTGTCGCAGGCGTCTTCGAGTTCTTCGACGATGCGGCCGAGGTCGTCGCGCAGTCGTGCGCCCTCGCCCGTGAAGTCCTCACGCTCGAAGATGCGCCACTTGCGCAGGACCGGCATCACCACGTCGTCCAGGTGGATGCGCGGGTCGTAGACACCGCCGACGGCGATGACGACAGCCTTGCGGCGGAAGTCGGGCACGGTGTATCCGGGCATCTTGAAGTTGTCGAGTACGCGGTGCAACGACGCCATGCCCTGGTTGGGGGCGATGTCGAGGCCGGCGGCCGAAACATCCCGGTAGAAGATCATGTGCAGGTTCTCGTCGGCGGAGATGCGCTGCAACAGCTGGTCTGCGATCGGGTCGTCACAGGCCTTGCCGGTGTTGCGGTGGCTGACGCGGGTGGCGAGTTCCTGGAACGACACGTACATGACGGAGTCGAACAGGCTCTCGGCAAACAGGTCGCCCTGCTGGTTCTGGCCGGGGGAGAAGCCGCGGGTGACCTGCTCGACGCGCAGCTCTTCCAGCTCGACCGGATCGACGGCGCGGGTCACCACGAGGTAGTCGCGCAGGGCGATGCCGTGGCGGTTCTCCTCGGCGGTCCAGCGGTTGACCCACTGGCCCCAGGCGCCGTCCATGCCCATGTTCATCGCGATCTCGCGGTGGTAGGAGGGCAGGTTGTCCTCGGTGAGCAGGTTCTGCACCATCGCGGTCTTGGCGACCTCGGACAGCTTGGACTGCTCGGGGTCCCAATCCTGGCCGCCGAGCGCGTAGTAGTTCTTGCCGTCCGACCACGGGATGAAGTCGTGCGGATTCCAGTCCTTACGCATCCGCATGTGGCGGTTGATGCTGGTTTCAACGACAGGCTCGAGTTCGTGTAGGAGCTGCAGGTCGGTGTATTCCTGCGACATATGCCCTCACCCTCTCGCGTCCGGAGACGCTTCAGTTATCTGTACCTGTTGGTTGCAGTCAATATATCTGTGTAACCCGGTGACATCAAGTTGCCCCGCGGGCGCGTTCACGAGTCCTGCGGAGCAACCGCGCCGACGGTAGGATCCGCACGAACACCTGTCGGATACCCACGCTCGGAGGTTGGGCACACGTGAAAAAGCTTGTCGTTGGTGCCGGAGCCGTGGTTGGCGCTGGTGCGGCCGTGTCCCTGCTGTTCGGCGCGGGAGTTGCGGCTGCCGCCCCTGACGTGGTCGGCCAAACCTACTCGG
Source organism: Mycobacterium sp. DBP42 (assembly GCF_005924235.1). Taxonomy (NCBI): domain Bacteria; kingdom Bacillati; phylum Actinomycetota; class Actinomycetes; order Mycobacteriales; family Mycobacteriaceae; genus Mycobacterium; species Mycobacterium sp. DBP42. The sequence continues at coordinate 32,445 of NZ_VCMY01000007.1, read as the reverse complement.
ATGCTTCGAGCGCGATCGAGGATAGCGGTTCCAGTGCCAAGGTGGCGGTCACCGTCGGCAGCAAGCTGTCCCAGGGCGATTGCATCGTCACCAACGCCTGGGATGCGCCCTTCGTGCGGGACGGCAATCACGCCTCCGGCGAGGTGATGGTGGCCCTGAACTGTGAGGGTGGCCATGCCACCGCCAACCACCCGGGCGCCTCGGTGGCCAGCCCGGCCGGCCGTCAGGACAAGGCTGCCGAGGACCTGGAAGAGGCGCGGCAGGCGTACGCCGAACAGCAGGCCCAACTCGCTGAGCAGGCCGAGCTTGCCGAGGTCAGCACCCCCGACGAGTAGGCTGATGCGTTCGGCTGCGTGACGCATAGCGTTCACTCGCAATTCGCTTCTGCGCCATCGGTTTTCGTAATTCTCTCGGTAACTTCCCGGCTGAAATATGCAGTCGGGGTTGCCGTGAGGAGTCGGGCCAGTGATCAAGAGAATTGCCGTTTCCGCAGCTGGGGTAGCGATCGGGGTAGGTGCCTGCGGCCTGTTCGGGGGCGCAGTGGCGGCTGCCGCGCCCGACGTGGTCGGTGAGACGTACGAGGATGCCGCATCGGCGATAGAGGACGGCGGCGGCAAGGCCAAGGTGGCGGTCACCGTCGGCAGCAAGTTGTCCAAGGACGACTGCGTCGTAACCCAGGTCTGGGACGCCCCGTTCGTGCGCGACGCCGGCGACGAGTACACCCATGCCGAGGACGAGGTGATGCTCTCCCTCAACTGCGACGGCGGGTATGCCTCCTCGACGCACTCGGGTGCGTCGGTGGCCAGCCCGGCCGGGCGCGAGGCGAAGAAGGCCGCTGATGAGGCTGCCGCTGCTGAGCAGGAAGAACTCGCCGAGGCCAGTACTCCGGACGAGTAAAAAGTTACGGTCGGCCGACCTTTCCGAGGCTAGAATTTCAATTAGCTCCCAGAACTCGTGACGCGTCGCGAGCTGTGGGGCGTCACACGGCACTACACAAGGCGCTGCCGCCCCACTTCCGGGAGAGATCACCGGACGGGGAAGGTCGGCCTAGATGAAAATCGCGATCGGGTTCGGAAGTGTCATCGGTGTGTCCGCTGCGGGTTTCGCGCTGGCCGTGGCGGGCGCGGGGGCGGCTCAGGCCGCACCGGATGTGGTTGGGCAGACATACGGCGACGCGGCCAGTGCCATCGAGGACAGCGGCGGCAGCGTGCACGTTGCCGTCACCGTGGGTAGCCGGTTATCGCGCGACGAGTGCATCGTCACCAGCGCCTGGACGGTCCGGCAGTTGGTGCCGCAGACATCCGACACCTACTACGAATACAAGGAAGACGTCACCCAGGTGGCGCTTAACTGCGATGGCGACCACGCCACCGAGACGCATCCGGGCGCGTCGGTCGGCAGCCCAGCGGGCCGTGAGGCCAAGGCTGCCGAAGATGAGGCTGCCGCGGCCGAACAAGAACCGATCGCCGAGGCGAGTACCCCGGACGAGTAAGTACCTCGCTCAGAAACTGCCGACCCGTCCCAGCAGCAGGTCGACGCAGTAGTCGATGAATTGTTCGCGGCTGGCAGGCAGTCGCTCGTCGAGATATGCCGTGAACAATGCGGTCAGGGCGCCGATCAGGCTGGTGGCGGCCATGGCTTGACGTACCGGGTCGGCAATGCGGGTGAGTTTGCGCTGCAGCAGGCCGATGAAGTCTGGCATCCACTCGGCGCCCGAGCGGGTCAACACCGGCTCCGACTCCGGGGCGAGTAGCAGCACCCGACCCCGGGTGGGGTCGTCGACCATGAGCGCGACGAATTGTTCGACGGCCTCGCGGGGTGTGACAGCAGTCGTCAGGGCAGACATGGCTCGGGCGCAGACATCGTCGTAGACCGCCCGGACGAACGTGTCGCGGTCGTCGAAGCTCTCGTAGAAGTACCGCTCGGTGAGCTGGGCCGCTCGGCATACGGCCCGAACAGTCAGTGCCGGACCGTCGGCTTTGCCCAGCAAGGTGACGCCTGCGGCGATCAGATCGTCGCGTCGACGTGCCGCGCGTTCCTGGAGCGGAACGCCCGACCATCGGCCGCGTCGTTGACCGGATGGCACATCTACTCCTAAGCTCCGATGACAACATATGTAGTCACATTTGAAAACAGGACACCGTCTTGCCGGCAGAAAGCGCACCTGTGACACAAGATACTTCTGAGACATGCCCCGTGACCAGCGGATCCGCTGCGGCGGCCGGTTGCCCGGCCGCCCCGGGCGGATACGAGGCGCCGCCGATCCCACTCGGACCGGATTCGCTGACGTGGAAGTACTTCGGCGATTGGCGGGGGATGCTCCAGGGACCGTGGGCCGGGTCGATGCAGAACATGCATCCGCAACTCGGCGCAGCGGTGATGGAGCACTCGATCTTCTTCCAGGAACGCTGGCCCCGCCTGCTGCGCTCGCTGTATCCCATCGGTGGCGTGGTGTTCGACGGCCACCGCGCACCGCAGACCGGTGCCGAGGTGCGCGACTACCACGTCAACATCAAAGGGGTCGACGCGCAGGGGCGTCGCTATCACGCGTTGAACCCGGAAGTCTTCTACTGGGCGCACTCGACGTTCTTCGTCGGCACGATCATCGTGGCGGACCGGCTCGCGGGCGGGATCTCCGAAGCCGACAAGCGGCAACTCTTCGAAGAACACAAGCAGTGGTACTCGATGTACGGGATGAGTATGCGCCCGGTGCCCGAAACCTGGGAAGACTTCCAGGTCTATTGGGAACACATGTGCCGCAACGTGTTAGAGAACAACCAGGCCGCCCGCGACGTATTGGATCTGAGTGAGCTGCCGAAGCCGCCGTTTGCCTCGAAGTTGCCCGATTGGATGTGGGCATTGCAGCGCAAGCATCTGGTGCATCCGCTGTTCGTATGGTTCACCGTCGGGCTGTACCACCCGGCGGTGCGCGAGCTGATGGGATACACCTGGTCGGACCGTGACGAGCAGCGGCATCGCCTGCTGGGCAAGGTGATTGGCCACATTTTCAAGCTGGTACCCCGGCGCCGCCGCATGCATCCGCGGGCGCGCACTGCGTGGGACCGGGCCACGGGGCGGCTTCCGGCCGATGCGCCACTGGTGCACACCCCGGCCCGCAACCTCCCTCCGGTCGGGCACCGCGACAACGGGATGCATTACTGCCCAAAGGTGTAGCGGCTTGAGCAAGGCCCCGATTGCGCGGCCTCAGCGCCCGACGAACGGGGCGTTCTGCGGGCAGTAGACCTTGACTGCCCCCCGGACCAGGTTCGCCGCTTGGTGCTTGTCGATGCCGGCCTGGCTCATCAACTGACTGATGACTCCCCGGACGGTGCGAGCGGGTTCGATCTTGCCCTTCGTGAGGGCATCACAGACGCCGCGGCCAACCTGGCCGGCCTCCTCGGCCGAGTTGGTCGGGATGTTCAGCTCTTTGACGAAGGTGAAGAACTGGTCGTCCTGGGTGTCCGCGTGGGCCGGTGCGGCCCCGAATGCGACGCTGGCAGTCAGCATGGCGGCACCTACCGCGGTGGCCATGGCTCGAGTGCGCGGACGCCGGGAGAACATTCTGCTGACTCCTTCATTCGAACTGTCGGCATTCGGCCGTGAAGACTTCACGCCGAACGTCCCTTCCGACCCCCGGCCATAACGATAAACGGGTCTGGCCAATGGTGCTCACGGATACCCCCGTGCCTGTGAGGCCGCTGTAGCGGAGCGGCTACGCCTCGGTAATTGCGGGGCAACGACGTTGATCGATGCTGACGCCATGACGACCATCTATGACCAGATCGGCGGGGCCGAGGCACTCGAGACCGTCGTCGAGGACTTCTACCGGCGGGTGCTGGCCGACGGCGAGTTGGCCGGCTTCTTCAGCGGCACCAACATGGCCAGGCTCAAGGGCAAGCAGGTCGAGTTCTTCGCCGCGGCGCTGGGCGGGCCAGTGCCGTACCGCGGCGCACCGATGCGCCAGGTCCATCAGGGCCGCGGTATCACCGTGCACCATTTCAACCTGGTGGCCGACCACCTTTCGGACAGCCTGGCCGGCGCAGGCGTGCCGGAGCTGATCGTCGGACAGATCATTTCCGCGATCGCGCCGCTGGCCGACGAGATTGCGACCGCGCGGAGCGCGTGAACCGCACCTGACCCACCTTGCGGCGGGCGTGTGGTGCCCCCACCAGGGCTCGAACCTGGGACCTGCGGATTAAAAGTCCGTAGCTCTACCAACTGAGCTATAGGGGCGCGAGAAGACAGGGTACAAGATGACTCAAATTGGTGTTGCGACCATACGGTTTGAGGATTTGGGCATCTGTACCCTAAGCTATCGAAGCTCCCAACGAACGAGGTTGATGAGTACCCCGGAGAGATTCGGATCAGGCCCCCATCGTCTAGTGGCCTAGGACGCCGCCCTTTCACGGCGGTAGCACGGGTTCGAATCCCGTTGGGGGTACGCAACGCGGCAACGCGGAGCATGCTGGAAAGTAAGGCCCTGTGGCGCAGTTGGTTAGCGCGCCGCCCTGTCACGGCGGAGGTCGCGGGTTCGAGTCCCGTCAGGGTCGCCATCACGGCGAGGCAGTTCGGTTTGCAAGAGCCGGTGCCTTCCGGCCAGGTAGCTCAGTTGGTACGAGCGTCCGCCTGAAAAGCGGAAGGTCGCCGGTTCGATCCCGGCCCTGGCCACCAAGAGGCGGTTTCCATCTTCGATGGGTACCGCTTTCGTCTTTTATTCGTCGTTTATACCGACCGCTCTGTCGAGGACATCAGCCACCTCGGTGTGCACCTGACCGCGGCTCATGTAGACGTCCTGCGTCATCGACGGCCGCGCGTGCCCGAGCTGGTCGGCCCCGATCCGAGCCGACATGCCCGCATCATCGATCAGCGTGGCCACCGTCTTGCGGAACGAGTGAGAAGACACATCGGGTAGCACCAGGTCCTGACGGACTTCACGCCACTGCTTGCCGAAGTTGTCCGGATCCCGGAGTGTGCCCGTAGACGACGGGAAGATCACCCCAGCCGTGTCTGGACCACTCCACTCGGACTTGCGCCGACGCAACATGTCGACGGCGAACTGGGGGAGCGCGATCGACCTCGCGAAGGCGTCACATGCCGCGAACGCGCGCTGGAGCATGAATGCCTAGGTTCGCCGACGACGACGAGTACGACGACGAGAGTCTCGGTGTTCAAACTGCCGTGGGGCAAGGACGTGAGAATTGTGCAGATCACTGCTGACGACCGGGTGACACAGGCCTAGCATCAATCTATGGACTACATCGACCTCGCTGAGCGGGTCGGAGCTGCAGCCGATCTCGATGATCAGCCCCGCGGCCGGTTCGACATGGAGATGGAGTTCGGAGACGCGGAGTACGCGCTGATCATCGCGGTCGTTGAGACCCGAAAGTCGCTGCCGGCTGATCTCCTGACAGAGGTTCGACGTGCCGCCAACGTGGGGTACAGCGATAGCAGTCGGGATCTCTTGCTCGCTGCGGTCGATCGGCAAAATGCTGGCCACCGCTGAGATTCCTGGCTCACACTGATGTCGTGAGGTATTGGATGCGGCAGTTCGGGCAGGGTGCCCTGCTGATTCGTGCTGCCTCCGATCCGCTCGACGACTTCGACATCGCCCCCCAGGTCTGGGACTGGAATCGACAGCAGTGGGTCGACGATGACGATGTCGTAGACGAATTGCAGTGGGATCCGAACATCCGATCGGCCCCCGAGTCGGAGGTCCTTCGAATGCAACGAGGCGTCGGCTCAGTCCGATGACGACTGGTCGCCCTCTAATCGCCGTTTTGCCGCGTCCACTTGGCGGTCCCAGCGCTCCTGAGCGATGCGGTATCTCAGGCCTCGACGCGGTGAGTACACCTTGAATCCTCGACTGAGGAGTGTCTCAATGGCGGCGCTGAATGCCTTGAGGCCGGCCACCCCGTCGTCGACGATGCGCTGCAGACGCTCGCGGTGAGCTTCGGCAGTCTGGCCTTCGGCAGGCGGGTCCAGCGATTCCAGGAGTGCGTACATCTGGCTCGGAGAGTTTGTCTGAGCGAGCAGGGGCGAACTGCGCGGCGTCGCCGCCGGTCAGCTGGGTGCCAGCTAACCGTTACCTCGGCATCTGCACCAAAAAAAGCCGGGAACGGCCTCCTGAGAGGCGGTTCCCGGGCTTAAGGGTGTCCGCTGTATGCGTAGACCCAAGGTACGTCAAAATGTCGCCATGAGCAATCAGTCGGGTGGTCAGCTCGCGAACTCGCTGGTCAACGATCCGTATCCGCAGCATATCCTCGCTAGGCTCCGCGACTTCTTCGGCGAGACGACCCCCTGGCAGCGCCGACTCTGGGACACAGGGACCGTGCTTGCCTTGCGGGAACTGGCGGAAGCGGCAGATTGGTGCTCAAAGGGAGTGCTGTCTACCTCGGCGGTGACGTGGCTTGCTCGGGACATTGACAGGCTCGCCGGGCGTGACCGGGGTGTTGGCGAACGAGATCTACGCGTCCAACTGGGCAGCACCCTCCGGTCGAACGTTCCATGCGGAAGTCGCCACCATCGTCGACTGATCGAGCTGACTGAATTCGTCAACAGGGACTATCTCGGCGGGTGGGCGCAGTCCGCGGATGCCGCAACCCCCGCCTCGCCGGAGCGGTGTTCCCGTGCAATCGCTTCCCACCTCCTCGACTGCGGATACAGCGTGCGATTCTTGCGCCAGTGGGCTGGCCGGCTGTCGAACAGCGACGGCACGCTGGCCGATCTGTTCGAATCCGCCAAAGAACTGGCCGCTGGTTTCGACAGGGATTTTGATGTGGTGATTCCGTTCGTCTCCTTGCCTCAGTACAAACAGTTGGCCATGCCATTGCCCAACTGGATGAGCACAACTCAAATGCGGAATTGGTTGTCTCCAAGGGAATTTCCCAGTGGGCTTCGTCTGCACGGTGGTTTTCAGTACACGGTGAAGGCACGCGATCCCTTCGCGGCCGCGGAGCTGGTGGTGGGCATTGTGGATCGGCTCAAAGCGCGTAGCAGCCACGGCCGTGGCTTTTCCAGCGCTGGCCCTGAAGCGGCTGGTTTTGTTTGGGTACGAGATGGCCAGGAAACGTACGAGATTCGGCTAAAGAAGGAGGCGCGCTCGGCGTACGTGCTGTCACTTGAAGCTGAGGGAAAAGTTTACGACGTCGACTCACCGACGGCGGTGGACGACGCACTCGAACTGGCTGCACCGCTGAACTACGGACCTCCAGGCCCCGCAGTTTCAGGTGGGTGGGCCGCCATCGAAGCGCTGCTAACGACGCCCTCTGACGCTGACGATGCCCGAGAAGGTCGCGGCGCTGTGGCGGCAGATCGAATGGCGATCCTCGTGACGGCATCGTGGCCACGCGGCGAGCTGACTACGTTGTCATACCGACACGCACCTGGAACGCCGGATCGCCTCAGCGCTGAACTTGACCAAGTATCAATCAATAGCGAGCGTGCACGGTTGGTCGCGACTGCGCTTGAGTCGGGCCGGGCGCTGACCCTTAATGGCCCGTCAGATCGAGCGGCAGCGAGTCGTATGCAGGCACTGGTTGGACAGCCCAAACGCACCCTCGGGGATGTGAACAACCACATGAGAACAGCATTCAGGCGCCTTTACCGGCAGCGAAACATCTTGATGCACGGCGGGACGACAGGATCGATTGCGTTACCCACAGCGCTCAGGGCGGCTGCGCCGCTTATCGGGGCAGGGCTTGACCGCATGACGCATGCAGCACTCGCAGAAGGAGTCGGTGCCCTTCAGTTGGCGGCGAGGGCGCAGCTCAATATCGATCTCCTCGGCGGTGACGACGCGCGGCACCTGGTTGATTTGCTGGAGCCGTAGCGGTCCTTTGGGGTTAGGCAGGTAAACGCGATAGCGTCGGCTACCGCCATGCGGTCAAACTTATGTGCGTGGGCTATCACGACGATCCGGTCGGTTATGAGCAGCGGCTCCGCGCGAAGCTGAAGCCAAACATCATTCGAGGGACGTTGGCATTCGCTGGCCTCTATCAGATCACGCACGAAATGATCAAACACGCAGTCCTCGACAAGGTCCGCGAATTCTTTTGTCTGGACCTGAACTTGGACGGAACCTGGTCGATGGCGCCTGACGAACAAGAACAGTATCGGCTACGTGTCCTATCGTTGGCGCCTAACAAGTTTCGTGCATCGCTGCTGTGGCTCGTGAACAACGGTGCGATCACGCAAGTTCAGGCGGATCGACTTGAGGTGATCCGCGACCATCGCGATGACCTCGTTCATGAGTTGGTCAAATACGTCATCGACCCGGATGAAAACCCTGACGTTGACCTACTGGTCGATGCGCTGAACACGCTGAAAGATCTGCACCGTTTCTGGATCGACATAGAGCTCAGTACGGGAGGCTTCTTCCTGCCGGACGGGTCTGACGTCGGCGATGTTGACGCTGAAGAGGTAATGCCGCTTTCGTTAATGATCTTGCAGCAGTGCCTGGACGCCTACCTCGAAGACACCACGTCCAGGACTCCACAAGCAGAGGGTCAAGAGCCACATACGAAAGGCGATGGCGTGGAAAGCCCTTGAGCACTCCGATGCCGTCGGCTAATCCCGCCACCTGCCGCGACATATGCCGCGATAGTGCCCCTGAGGTAGCCTCATTTCCGGTGGGAAGTCCAGTTGGGGGATTGGCATGGCAAACGACCTGAACGTAAACGCTGACGGTCTGCGTATCGCAGCAGCCGACAGCGAAACCGCCACGGCGGCACTGACCGGAGGCGGCGATGGGTTGTCCACCAACGTCGGCATTGCCGCCATGGACGCGGCGCTGGCAGCGCTGCGCCGACGGCAGTCCCAGCGCATCACCGGACAGGCCGGCGACCTGTCGACCGGCAGCGCCCGCTACGACACGACGGACTCCGGTGGCGCCGACGCCATCACCTCGGTGAGCGTGTGAGCGCTGCTCCGTCCGGTCGGTTCACCACGCGTTCGGCGATCGAGGATCTCACCACGTCCGACTTCGCCGACGCCGCGGCACGGTGGCGCACCGCCGCAGACCAGTCGGACGAGGTGTTTGACCGGCACCGGCAGAACATCGCGGCTCCTGGCGGAACCACCTGGGAGGGCGGCGCGAAGGACGTAGCGCTGGAGCGGGTGACCGCTGACGGTGTGGTCGCTCGTGACCAGAACGGAGTCGTCCGCAAAGCCGCCGGTATCGCCGAGACTGCTGTCACCGACATCAACGCCGCCCAGCGAGAGGTGCTCGCCGCGATCACCGAGGCCGAGGACGACGGGTTCACGGTCGCCGAAGACCTCAAGGTGACCGACGCGCGCCGCTACGACATCAACACGGTCCTCGAACGGAACAAGGCCGCCAAGGAATACGCCGAAGACATCCGGTGGTACGCCGAGCGGCTCGGCCAAACCGTCGCCTTCGCGGAGGGGCGGCTGCAGGAGAAGGCCGGCGAGCTGGACGCGATCCGGTTCGGAAGCGAGGGCGAAAGCCGTGACGGCGAGCCCACCGTGCGACTCGTCGACAACAAGGTGGTCCAGGACAAGCCGGACGAGGACCGCAAAGACGAGCCCGGCGACAAACCCGCGGAGCAGGCGACGGGCCAGGTCGGCCCGTTCGCGGTGCCCAAGGCCGTCGAGGACGCGGCGAAGAAACCCGAGGACAAGCCCGCTACTACCGGTGACGCCGGTGGCGATCTCGGAGACCTGCTGGGCGCCAACGACACTCTGGAGGGCAAGCCGGAGGACGGCCAGGCGGCCAAGCTTGGCGATGAGAAGCCCGCTGGCTTGCCGCCGGTGCTCAGTCAGGTACCGCCGCCCCCTGACAAGGCGACGATCGATCGGCAGGCCGCGAAGGTGGAAGCGGCCCGCCAAGCCCTCGACGCCGCGCAGACCAAGGCGAACGACGCCGCCGTAGACAACGTCACGCAAGGCGCCGGGGCTGGTCCCAGCCGCGACACCGCTCATGATTTGGGTCAGGCGGTGTTCGATGCCCGTGCGGAGCTGACCGAGCAGACCCGCATCCTCAACGAGCTCACCTACGCCTCGGCCGCCGCCGGTGGCCCAACGGCACCGGTCGCACCGCTTCCGGAGAACGCCGACGTACAAGCCTTTCCGAAGGAGCCGCCGGTCTTGGAGCGAGCGGCCGGGGCGTTTGGCGAGGGTATGAAGGACGCCTCGAAGACTGTCTGGGACGCAACGATGCCCGACGTGGGCAACATGCACCACGTCGCGACTGACTGGGAAGGAGCAACCCCGACCGAGCGGACCCAAGCCATCGCCGACGCCGCCGGAATGGTCCCTCTACCTGGCGCCAAGATCCTTGGAGAAGGGGTCGAACACGGCCTCGACGCTCTCGGCGGAGTAGCCCGTCATGTCGACGACGCCCCCACGCCGCACGTAGACGTCGATCCGCCCCCTACACCGCACACTCAGGTCGATGACGTCCCGCCAACTCACACCCATGTCGATGACGTTCCGAGTGGTGGTCACGGGCCAGTTCACACAGACACTGGCGACGTGTCGCACCACAGCGCAGACACCCCAAGCGCCGACCACACTGCAGACGCTGGGCATGGCGCACCGTATGGGGTCGAGGACACCGGCGCACTTTTGACCGCGAGCGAGAACGCCGGCGGACACCTCATTGAACGCCATGTCGGCCAGACCTTCGACGACCTTTCCGCTCGCCTGGATTCCACCCGATTGCCGGTGGTGTCGTCGTTTGACACCGCCGATCAAGCGGCCTCGGCCGTCAGTAGCGCGCTTCAACACAATCAACAGACGCTTGACGAATGGATATCGAATGGAGCTGTCGGGAAGCTTGAACTCGACGCACCATTCAGCGGTGGGGAGGTACTCCGCCGTGGGGCTGATGAAGCGATGGAGGGAAACGGCGTTAGGGTGGTGCTCAAAGGTGACGGAACAGGCGGTTGGCACGTGTTGACAGGATTTCCCACGCCATGAACGACGGTTCGATCTCGGCGGACTTGCACCGATTCTTTGCGGCATATTTTCACCAGGACTGGGATCTGGAAGCGGACGATTGGGAGGGAATCGTCGATACCTATGCCACGGATCACCCCAGCGCAGAACTCTTGCGGAAGTTGGCCGACGAGATTGACGGCTTGTGCGAGGTCCGCCCAGAAGCCGACTTGGAACAGTTTTTGGTGTACACCGTCGGTGTTTACTACGTTCCCGAGCCGCTGACCTACAAAGCATGGCTAGGACAGGTCGCTAACCGACTGCGCGAACGGGCCGCGGCGATCGACAATCGCAGCACGGCCTAGTTCGAGCGCTGGCAGACTCTGAGCGCTTGGGCAAGTTTGCTGGCGAATGCCGGTGCGTCGTTCGCTAGGACAAATCCGCCGCAAAGTCCGCCTTGGTTGCATAATTCGCGGCGTCGGCGAACGCGACGGTACTGGATTCTGCCGGTTTGTCGGTCGGACCGAGGTACTTGGACACAGGCGGTGCGGGGAACGACCACGGTGGGATAGCGACTCTGGGGGTTGCCGTAAGCGGCTTGGGTCCGTGACCACCGCCGCACGATTCGACGCGCAGTCAGGTACGCGGCTTGCGCGACTTCGACGACGGCGATGGCCTTCTTCAGGCCGTACACGCCCCAGAACCGGCCTGGGCCGTGGCCGGGCTGCTGCCATAGTTCGGGAACGATGTGCTGATATTCCTTGTCGCCGTGAATATTTGGTGATGAATGCTTGGTGAAGTAGATGGCCAGCCGTTTTGGGTCGCAGGCCCGCAGCCCGTTGTGCACGTCGATGGCGGTGCCGGCCAGCAGGTGCCGCGCCTTCTGCTCGGCGTCAGGATGGTCGACAATCTGAGCCCACGTCTCGGACAACCACTGCGCGAAGCCGCGACCCGAGCGCCCAGGTGCAATCGGCGGCGCCATCCACAGGTGAATGTGCGGGGCGCCGCGGCGCTGGAACTCCAGCTTCCAGATGTAGCGTGCAGGCTCGCCGTATTCGCGTTGAAAGCGTTTGCGCCACAACACCATGTGCCGCTTCACGCTCACCCCGTCAGGGGCGACAGCTTCCCAATCGCCTGGGTAAGTGAGTGTCACCATCGCAGGGACACGACCGGATTCCACCAGCGGGCTGTAGTCGAGTTCGGCGAAGGTGCGGCACATCGCCGACCGTGATTTGCGGGACCACTCGGTGATGACACCGCCACTGCCAGGCTGGTCGTTTTCCGTAGGACTCCGTCGGGTCGCAGACCCGACGGCCTGATCACCGTGCCCGGCATCGTCTTCGAGGTCATTTCTGACATGAAACTTCGCGTCGTCAACGTCACGTTGGTGATGACCGACAGCTCGTTCGGTGGTCTTCTCGGCCCGGACAGGATTGGTCCAACCGAGCCGCACGACGCCGGGACCAACGGTGATACGGAACCGCCCGGATTCCGGTTCGACTCCCCGACGCCCAGGACCACAGGCCCACGGCGCCGTGGGCTCGAACAACGCCGCTGCCGCCGTGACCATCTTGGGACTCGGGAACCTCAGCCCCAATGCGTCGATCGCCCGCAACTCGTCCGTCGCGGCACCGTCGCCAACCGACTCGCGGACATTTTCGGCACATATAACAAGCCCGCCGGCGGGGGCCGGGTTGAGGCTCGGCGCCTCGGTTGACGTCCGGCCGACTACTGTCGCTCTCGCGCCCTGCGGCCTGACGGCCTCGGGCGCTCGCGACCTCCCGTCAACCGAGGCGCCGGCAGAACCGTGCCCAAACGGCGGCTGTTTGGATGCTGATGTCGAGCCGTCCAGCGACGGTGTCGAGACGGTGGCTGATGGTGCGATGCTGGGCATCGGGGTGCCTGCTCCCCGGAGCCCCGAGGCTGCTCACAACACAAGCGGCAGCGCGAAAGCTCCTGGACGGGAGTGCGAGCACCGTGTCCGGTTTATGTCCGTTCGCCGGACGGACTGAATACGTCAGCGCAGCTCAATGCGGCGCATACGACGCGCAGACGCAGATAAACCGCAGTTCAGTGGCTATCTCGTCCGCCTGAAAAGCGGAAGGTCGCCGGTTCGATCCCGGCCCTGGCCACCAAGAGAACCACCTGGTGACGGGTGGTTTTTCTCGTTTCTGGAGGCTCCGGTGAGAAGGTCCCGATGACCCAGAGTGACCCATTCCGGATTTAATCGTCTGCGCGGTGACCCCGTTGACCCCGAGGTCAAAGACACCCCGAGGGCAAGGACCACCACGGTGAGCCCTTGAGGGTCTCAAGGGCTCACCGCGTCGGAACTAGCCGGGGGAAAGCTGATCTCGGCGCCGGACGACTGGCCCGCTGAGCAGGTGGTCGCGGCCATGGTGGAGACGCTCGCCGCGAACGGTCTGGACGAAGTCCCGCACTAGGCCAGCTGCGGTGACCAGGTATATCGAGTGCATCCCCCACGCCGGCGCGTGCCCGTACGTGATCGTCCTGTCCGAACAGACTCAGATCTGCCAGTCGTTCGAGCCGTCATACCGCGAGTAGGTGCCGCCGCCGGCGTTCTGCACGACGATGGGATCGCCGGCGTTGAAGTTGTCGAAGAACCACCTGGCGTTGGCGGGACTGATGTTGATGCAGCCATGGCTGACGTTGCGCTTGCCCTGATCGGCGACCGACCACGGTGCGCTGTGGACGAAGTCGCCGCTGTCGTCGAACCGGACGGCCAGATCGACGTTCAGCTTGTATCCGTTCGGCGAGTTGACCGGGACGCCGTAGGTCGACGAATCCATCACCACCGAGGGCATCTTCTCTTGAACGTAGAAGGTGCCGTTCGGGGTCTGGCGGCCGCCGGACGCCATCCCCATCGACATCGGGATGGTTTTTTCCACCGCCCCGTTGCGCGTGACGGTCAGTTGGTGGGTGGTGTCGTTTGCGGTGGCCACCAGCGCGTCTCCAACGTTGAAGTTGGACACCGCGCCGCCGGCATCGACGGTGACGGCGGTGTGGGCGGGCCAGAAGCTCAGCGGACGCCAGCGCAGCTGCGTGGGCGTGATCCAGTAGAACTTGCCGGGAACCTCCGGGACCGACGAGACGTGGATGGCGTTCTCGGTGGCGCCGGCATCGTCGACCGGGCCCGGGAAGTTGATGATGATCGGCTGACCGACTCCAACGGTTGAGCCGTCGGCGGGGAAGAGCCGTGGCGGCTCGAACGGTGCCGGATCTGCCTGCGCGGCACCGGCACCCAGCATGAACGCACAGCCCACCATCGAAGCTGCCGCGGCCGCCTTCAATGCGCGCAGAAGCCCTGTCCTTGTCCAGTCACCCATCGCACCATCGTGTCATGCCGGTCGGACCTGCCGGGTAGTTCACCGGCCGACGCGGTACCACCGACGTCGCCGAGTGACACTGCCCGAGTGTGCGTCCCGTTTGTGCCGGCATACCTCGCCGGCCGCGGCCACTGCCGCAGGATCGAATCCCGGCGGCACCGGTCCGCCTACCACCAACGCCCGGACCAGAGCCTGCTGGCGTTGCGCCAAGGTGTCGGTCATACCCATACCTCCCGCGCCCCGGTGGTGATCGGTTCCGCGCCCGCTGCCGCGGCGATGGCGTCCAGCTCGTCGAAAAGCTCTGCGGCAGGCGGGAACCGGCCGTCGCGCTCCAGCATGAACGGAGTGTCGACCCGTTCCCGCAGTGCTGTGACCAGGTCCAGCACCTCCGGAGGGGTCTGAGCGGTGTGGGTGTCGTGGTAGAAGTCCGCACCCTCCCGTCCGCCCGCGACGTGGCTGTAGGCCACCTGCTCCACCGGTAGACGTGCCAGCTCCCGCAGCGGATCACGGCCACGATTGCGCGCGTTGGCGTAGACGTTCGCCACGTCGAGGACCAGGAGCACCTCGGTGCGTTCCACCAGCTCGGTGAGGAACTCCGACTCGGTGAGATCTGACTCCGGCCATTCCACGAAGGAGGCGATGTTCTCCAGGGCGAGTGGCGCCGGCAGCTCCCGCCGGGTGCGGTCGATGTTGGCCGCCAGCACGTCGATGGCCTCCCGGGTGCGCGGCACCGGCAGCAGGTGCCCGGCCTCGATCCCGCCCGCGCGGACGAAGGCGATGTGTTCGCTGACCACCGGAGCGCCGAGCACCTGCGCGCAGGCCGCCAGCCGGCGTACTCGCTTGGGCTGCACGGGTTCCGTGCCGCCCAGCGACAGCGCGACGCCGTGCGGTATCACGGGAACATTGCGGGCCACCAGATCGGCCAGTGCCGGCTCGGGTCGGGCCCGACGGCGACGGACCGGGATCGACTCGGCGATCACCTCGCAGAACCCGGGTCGCAGATCGTCGATCACCCCGGCGATCTCCCGCCGCCAGCCGATGCCCACGTCGCCCAGGGCGGGCACGGTACGGCCTGCCGTGTTCATCCGCCGCACCCGCCACAGCCACCGCAGCCACCGCAACCCCCACCGCCGTCGCCCCCGCAGGAGGCGCCGCAGCCGCCGCCGTCGGCGCCGCCCGACGAGCTCCCGGCCAGCTGCACCGACGTCGAGTAGTCGGAGTCGATGGCCCACAGCGCGCCGGTACCGAACAGGGCCACCGACAGCGCCACCGCCGTCGGACCATAGGTGTCGAAGGCGGGCTGCTTCGCGGGCTCCAGATAGGCCAGTTCCTTCTGCTGGGCGGCGAGCAGCTGACGGCCGGCGTGGGTCAGGCGATTCACGCCCAACAGGTGCGGGAGCACCACCGTCCCGTACAAGACGGTCGCGATCACCATCACTACCAGTGACACCGCGTAGACGTGGCGTTCGGACAACTGGGTCGCCAGGTACACGCCATAGCCGACACCGAGTACCAGCACCACGATCGACGGCGCGGTGCCCCAGCGCATGCGGGCTCGTTCGGCGCTGGTCCGCACGAGGCCGCGTCGGCCCAGTTCCTCTTCGAGTGCCGAGAGCCCTTCGCCGGCTTCGGCATAGAGGCCCGGCACGGTGTGTTCAGGGTCGGCGGCGACCCGTTCCAGCACCTGCCCGATGAACCGGTCTGTCTCCGGGAACAGCGCGGCGCGGTCGATGCGCCCGGTCGCGGTCACCCGCCCACTGGCGCGCAGGCTTGCGAGCGAGGTCACGACCGGGGCAATGTCCGATCGCAGGAACGCCAGCTCCGTCGCGCTGATCGGTTCGGTGACAGCGGGACGGCGCGGAGTGGTGGCGATTCGCCATACCACCGCGAAGACCACTGTCGTGGCCAGTGCGGCCAGATATCCGTACGTCACAGCGGTTATCGCCTCGGCGTACCGATCAAGCAGGTTCTCGATCGACATCACATCACCTCCTGGTATTCGGTTCTGATCACCTTGCTTGCGTCAAAGCCCCTTACCGGTCCCAACTTTCAGGCGAAACCTCAGCCGCGCGGCCCCGCTGAACCAGCCAGCGTGCACGCCGGGGGACAGGAGGTGGTGAGGACTTGGTGGCGGTTGTCTGAGGAAGTGCGGGTGCCGATCTGTTGACGGCCAAACGCCACATCCGCCAGATCTGTAACATCAATCCCATTGGCAACGACATTCACAAGGGTCGCGGCGGTGGGGGTGAGATGCGTAAGTACCTGCGGATTCTGGCCGTGGCAGTGGTGTGCGCCCTGGCCCTGACCGCCGGTCCGGCGATGGCGCAGGCCGCGCCGCGGGTGGCAGGCAAGGACTTCACCAAACCCGCCACCGTCATCCTCGGCTACGGCCTGAAGCCCGACGGTTCGATGCGTGCCATCCTCTATCACCGCACTCTCACCGGCCTCGCGATCGCGCAGGCGTTTCCGCAGGCTCCCGTGATCGTCACGGGTGGCAACCCGCAGAACGGTCAGACCGAGGCCGCGCAGATGCGCAATCTGCTTCTCATGCTTGGGCTTCCGGCCAACCGGATCATCGTGGAGGACCGGGCCGACAGCACCGTGCAGAATGCGCAGTTCTCGGTTCCGCTGGCGAAGAAGGCGGGCGCCACCGGCATCATCGTGGTGACCTCCTCGACGCATCAGGGCCGTGCTGACCAGAACTTCGCCGATGCCGGCGGCAATGTGCTGGCCACGGTGAGCTTCCCAGACGGCAATCCGTCGGTGAACATCGTCCAGTTCGTGCGTGATGTGCTGAGCCCTTTGACGCCTATCGGATGAGTACGGGGCTACGCTGCAGGAATGGGCAGGATCGTGATCGGTATCTGCGGGTTGGCCGTGTTGCTGGCACCGGCTGCCACTGCTGAGCCGGCGGCCCTTGATCCAACCGGTAACCGGTCCGGTGGGCCGGTGCCCACGGTCAACGGGGTTCCGTGCGTGGGCGGCAATCTGGGTGTCTGTCTGAGTTTCCGGCAGAACCGTCCACCGGCCGCCAATCCGGGCGCACGATCCAGTGTTGGCCACAGCCCCACCGTGCGGCGCTGATCGGCATTACCATGACAGCCCGATATGAACAGTCCCACGACGTCGGTCGATGCCGACAAGAGCGCGTTCCGGTCACGTCTGCTCGACGCCATGATCCAGTCGATCGTCGAGGACGGCTATCAGAACACGACGGTCGCCGATATCGTCCGGCGGGCGAAGACCTCGCGCCGCACCTTCTACGAACACTTCGCCAGCCGTGAGGAGTGTTTCGTCGCGCTGTTGACCAGTGTCAACTCCAGGCATGTACGCGAGATCGCCGGCGCAGTCGACCAGCAGGTGCCGTGGCGGACCCAGGTCCGGCAGGCAGTCGAGGCCTGGATCGCCTCCTACCAGGCCCACCCCGAGTTGATGTTGGCCTGGATCCGCGACATGCCGACGCTGGGTACGGCGGCGCGGGCGCTGCAGCGCGAGTCGATGGAGAAGTTCATCGCCATGGTTCAGGCGATGACCAACACCGAGGTGTTCCGCTCGGCCGGGGTGGCGATCTCCCGGCGCCGCATCATCATGATGCTGGGCGGGCTGCGTGAGCTCACCGCGATCACCGTGGAAAGCGGTGGCCAGGTCGGCGAGATCACCGAGGACGCGGTGATCGCCTGCACCGCGTTGCTGGAACCCCGGACCTGACGGCGGGAGACCTCCCTCTTGCCCCGACTGGTACCGAGCAGTACCGTACGTTGGTACAGCGCGGTACCAGTAAGGGGTTTGGATATGGCACAGGCCGGCGAACAGACCGTCGTCGACGTCGGACGCGGAGTCCAGTTGTGCTACCAGCAGTTCGGTGATCCCGGCGATCCGCCGGTCCTGCTGATCGCCGGTCTCGGGCAGCAGTTGCACTCCTGGCCGGACGGATTCGTCACCGGTCTCGCCGATCGTGGCTACCGCGTCACCCGGTTCGACAACCGCGATGTGGGGCGATCCAGCCACATGCAGTTCCCGGCGCCGGGCCCGCTCGGGATACTTCGTGGCGGCAGCCACCCGGACCAGTACCACCTCGGCGACATGGCCCGCGATACCGTCGGCCTACTCGATGCCCTCGGCTACCACCGGGCGCACCTGGTCGGGGTGTCGATGGGGGGCATGATCGCCCAGACCGTCACCGCCCACTATCCGGGTCGCGTCGCGACGCTGACGTCGATCATGTCGAACACGGGCGCGCCGCGCATCGGCAGGCCGGCTCCCTCGACATGGTGGCGGCTGGCGACTGCGAAACCGCCGAGGTCGCGTGCCGAGGCGATGGAAGCGGACGTGAAGATGTTCCGCCACATCGGCTCTCACGGGTATCCGTTCGACGAGGCCTGGGTGCGGGAGAAGGCCGGCATCGACTGGGACCGCGACCCCAGGCCCGCCGGGGTGGCACGGCAGCTGGCCGGAATCTTCGCCTCGGGGGATCGCACGGCCGAACTGCGTCAGATCGACGTGCCCACCCTGGTGATCCACGGCGACCGTGACCGCATGGTGCACCCCACCGGGGGTGCCGCCACTGCGCGGGCAATCCCCGGTGCCCGGCTGGAAACCATCGTCGGTATGGGTCACGACCTGCCTGCCGGAGCGTGGGGCGGACTACTCGACCTCGTCGGTGACCACATCGCGAGTGCCATCGCCGGTCACACCGAACCGAAGGACCAGCAGTGAGCAAGCGCCGCACCATCAGCGGTCGCACCGTGGTGATCACCGGCGCGGCATCG
This sequence comes from Mycobacterium sp. DBP42, assembly GCF_005924235.1. Taxonomy (NCBI): domain Bacteria; kingdom Bacillati; phylum Actinomycetota; class Actinomycetes; order Mycobacteriales; family Mycobacteriaceae; genus Mycobacterium; species Mycobacterium sp. DBP42. The sequence goes on along the minus strand of NZ_VCMY01000007.1, from coordinate 13,436 downwards.
GGCATCGGACGTGCGTTGGCTCAGCGGCTGTCGTCGCATTCGTGCCCGGTGGCCATCGCCGACGTCGACGAGGCTGGCTTGAAGGACACCGCGGCCGGCCTACCCGGCCCGGTGCTGACCAGGACGCTCGATGTGCGGGATGCCGAAGCCCAGCGCGAGTTCGCCGGTGAGGTGCGGGCGTGGGCTCCGCAGCCGATCGGCGCCGTGTTCAACAACGCCGGCGTCGCGGTGTCCTCCAGTGTGCTGGAGTCGGTGCCCGAGGACGACAACTGGTTGTGGGACATCAACTTTCACGGCGTTGTCAACGGCACCAGAGCGTTCCTGCCGATCCTGGTCGAGCAGGACGCAGGCGTCATCGTGAACACCTCAAGCGTGTTCGGGTTGGTCGGGATGCCGAATCAAAGTGCCTACTGTTCGGCCAAGTTCGCCGTGCGCGGGTTCACCGACTCCCTGCGCCAGGAGCTCCGCGGCACGGGAGTGACGGCGATCAACGTTCACCCCGGGGGTATCAACACCAACATCGTCCGCAACGCCCGGTTCCGCAGGGATCCCGAAGGCCGCGGCCGCGATCACGACCAGATGGTCGAGGAGTTCGCCGCGATCACCATGACCCAACCCGACAAGGCTGCCGAGGTCATCCACCGTGGCGTTGAGGCGGGTAAGGCCCGGATTCTGATCGGGCCGGACGCGTACGCATTCGACATCCTGGCCCGCGTCGCGCCCACCCGCTACTACGACGTGCTGGGGTGGGCCCAGTCCCGGCTGCGGGCGAGGGCACAGGCGGCGCGGTAGCGCGGTTAGCCGACGGCGACGTCGGCCAACTGGTGGCGGCGTTGCCGCTCGATCGTGGCGAAGTAGAAGGCGAACGCGAAAGCGAAGCTGGTGAACAGGCTGGACACGAAGAACAGCCAGGGGTGGCGGATGTCGCGCCGTAGCCCGTCGATGATCGTAAACAGCGGCAGCAGAATGACATTGGCGATCGTGTAGTCGGCACTGGCTGAGCCGGCGGCCGGGTTGGTGTACCCGAGCGCGATGAACTCTTGCCAACTTCCCGGCCCCCAGATCGGGTTGCCGCCCGGCTGGGCGTAATCCGCGACGAACCGCATGTTGAAGTACCAGCAGATCGGGATCGAGGCGAGGCCGACGAGGTAGAAGGCCAGCTCGACACCGGACAGCGCCGGTCCGGGCGGGCGCGAGAAGACCTGTGGGTTGAGCCGGATGACGAGCGCGACGACGGCCACGCCCAGCACTGCATGAACGATGAGCGACACCATGCCGTGAGCACACTCTTGATCCGATGTTTTGTCAATATTGACATTTTGTGCACCGCCGGAGCGGCGGCGGTGCGGTACTTTCACTGCCATGGCCAGGCCCGCGCAGACCGCCCGCAGTGAGCGCACGCGCGAGGCGCTGCGGCAGGCCGCGTTGGTGCGGTTTCTCGCCCAGGGTGTCGAGGACACCTCGGCCGAACAGATCGCCGCCGACGCCGGGGTGTCGCTGCGCACCTTCTATCGGCATTTCACGTCCAAGCACGACCTGCTGTTCGCCGATTACGACGCGGGCCTGCATTGGTTTCGCGCCGCGCTGGCCGAGCGACCGGCGACCGAATCGATCCTCGACTCGGTGCAGTCGGCGGTCCTTGCCTTCCCATATGACGTCGACGCGGTGACGAAGATCGCCGGCATGCGCGCGGTCGAACTCGACCCCGACCGGATCGTGCGGCACATCCGCCAGGTGGAATCCGACTTCGCCGATGCGGTGGCCGAACTACTGGTGGCCCGCAGCGGTGAGGTGCCGCTCGGGGATGACCGGCTGCGGATCGTCGTGACGGCCAGGTGCGTTGCGGCCGCGGTGTTCGGCGCCATGGAGCTGTGGATGGTCGGCGACCAGGCGGGAGAGCGGTCGTTGCCCGAGCTGGCGCGGATGTGCCGGACCGCGCTGGAAGAGCTCCGCACCGGGATCGCCTGATGTTTTGTCATTATTGACAAAACATTGGGCTGGGTGTCAGCCTCAGTCGATGGCGGACTACGACGCGATCGTGATCGGGGCCGGGCACAACGGGCTGGCCGCTGCGGCCCTGCTGGCGCGGGCGGGAATGCGCACCCTGTGTCTGGAGGCCGGACGGTACGCCGGTGGCATGGCCTCGACCGTCGAGTTGTTCGACGGCTACCGGTTCGAGATCGCCGGGTCGCTGCAGTTCCCCACCTCGGCGGTGGTCAGTACCGAGCTCGGGCTGGACACCTTGCAGACCGTGGACCTGGAGGTCATGTCGGTGTCCCTGCGGGGAATCGGTGACGCGCCGGTCGTCTATTACGCCGACCCGGTGCAGATGCTCGCCCATCTGGGCGAGGTCCACGGTGCCGACGCGGTGGCCGGGATGGCCGGGCTGATGGCTTGGAGCGTGGCGCCCACCCGGGCGCTGGGCCGATTCGACGCGGGACGCCCACCACGCACGCTCGATGAGATGTATGCCTGCGCGGCAACGGAATCCGAGCGCGCGGCGATCGACGACCTGCTGTTCGGATCGGTCAGCGACGTCCTGGACCGGTATCTGCCGGACCGGGACAAGCACGGCGCGTTGCGCGGCATGCTGGCCTTCCTGGCGGTCAACACCACCTACCGCGGACCTGAGACACCGGGCAGTGCGGCAGCGCTCGCCTACGGACTCGCGGTGCCCGACGAGAACGCCATGCTGATGAAGAAGCTGGCGGGCGGAATCGGCGCACTGACCGAACACCTGCACGCCCAGCTCACCGCCGCCGGTGGCGAGCTGCGGTTGCGCAGCAGCGTCGAGCGGATATCGGTCGATGCCGGCCGGATCACCGGAGTGCGACTGGCCGACGGCACGACGATCACCGCGCCCGTCGTGGTGTCGGCGATCGCCCCGGACACCACTGTCACCAAGCTGATCGACCCCGAGGCGCTGCCGGCCGACGTGCGTGAGCGGTTCACCCACATTGATCACCGTGGCAGCTACCTGCAGATGCACTTCGCACTCGACGGCGCCCCCACTTTCGAGGCTCCCTACGAGATGCTCAACGACCCTGAGATGCAGGCCGCCATCGGGCTTTTCAGTACCCCGGAAGAACTGCAGCAGCAGTGGCAGGATGCCCGCCGCGGGATCGTGCCCGCCGATCCCGCGATCGCCTTCCAGATTCCGTCGGCGCACGATCCGACGCTGGCGCCGGCAGGCAAGCACGCGGCATCGGCGTTCGCGCTGTGGTTCCCGGTCGAGGAGTCCACCTCGGGCTACGGCGACACGAAAGCCGAGATGGGTCAACGGGTCATCGAGAAGATCACCAGGTTGGCGCCGGATTTCGAGCGCCGGATCATCCGGCACACCACCTTCACCCCGCGGCACATGGGCACCATGTTCGGCGCGCCGGGCGGCGACTACTGCCACGGGCTGATTCATCCAGAACAGATGGGGCCCAACCGGCCTGGACCCAAAGGGTATGTCGGCCAACCGATTCCCATCGACGGCCTGTATCTGGCCAGTGCCGGGTGCCACGGTGGGCCGGGAATCACCTTCATCCCCGGCTACAACGCAGCCAAGGCAGTGCTGGGCAATTAGCGGTTGCGCAGCTGCTCGGCCCAGTCCTTGGGTACGCGTCCTTTCGGGCCCGGTACCGGCTGATCGGTCGGATGATGCTGCGGCGGTGCGAGCTCGGGTCCGGTGGCGTAGTCGTTGGTCTCGAAGTTCCAGAACCAACTCTCGCCCGGCTCGAACGAGCGGATGACCGGATGCCCCGACTCTCGCCAGTGCGCCGACGCGTGCCGGGCCAGCGAATCGTCACAGCAACCGATATGCCCGCACGCGGCACAACGCCGCAGGTGCACCCACCAGCCACCATCGGCGACGCACTCCGCACATCCGGGTCCGCTGGGGCGAGCGGTCGGATCGACGGCATTGCTCATATTCGTGAGCCTAGCGCCGAGTAATCTCGCCGCATGGCAACCAGCGATTCCCGTGAAGTAGTCATCGAGGCGACCCCGCAGGAGATCCTCGACGTTGTGGCCGATGTGGAGGCGACGCCGAGCTGGTCGCCGCAATACCAGCGCGCCGAGGTCCTCGAGCGCTACGACGATGGCCGGCCCAAGCAGGTCAAGATGACCGTCAAGGCCGCAGGGCTGACCGACGAGCAGGTGATCGAATACACCTGGAGTGAGAACAAGGTCAGCTGGACCCTCGTGCGCGCCGGCCAGCTCAAGGCTCAGGACGCCGGCTACACCCTGACGCCCCAGGGCGACAAGACCAAGGTCCGATTCGACATCACGATCGACCTGTCGGTGCCGCTGCCGGGCTTCATCCTCAAGCGGACCATGAAGGGCGGCGTGGAAACCGCCACCGACGGACTGCGCAAGCAGGTGCTCAAGGTCAAGAAGGGCTGACGCCCCGGGCCGTCCGGACTAGCTTGAGTTGGCGTCCGAGGCGGACTGGGCCAACTCGGTCAGCAGGGGCGGAATGTCCATGCGGCCCAGCATCACCTCGACGAGCACCATGCGATCGGGCGTGGCCGCCGCGGTGGTGAGCGCGTCATCGAGTTCGCCGTAGGTGCTGGCCCGGAAGGTCAGCGCATCGGGTACGCCGAGTGCGGCGGGCAGCTCGGTCCAGCGCCAGCCGGTGATGTCGTTGTATTCGGCTGTGACGCCGTGGATCGCGCGTTCGACGGTGTAGCCGTCGTTGTTGACCAACACCACGACGGGGGCCAGCCCCTCGCGGCCGAACGTGCCCAACTCCTGGATGGTCAACTGGGCCGCGCCGTCACCGATCAGCAGCACCGTGCGGCGGTCCCGGTCGGCGAGTCCGGCGCCCAGCGCGGCGGGCAGGGTGTAGCCGATCGATCCCCACAGCGGCTGGCCGATGAACGTCACCCCGGAGGCCAGCCGGTGTCCGGCCATTCCGTAGAACGACGTGCCCTGATCGGCGAGTACCACGTTGCCCGGGGTCAATGCCTCAGAGAGCCTGTCCCACAGGGTTTCCTGAGTCAGCGCCACGTCCGGGGCAGGTGGCTCGGTCGTGGTTCGGGCGGGCAAGGGCGGCAAGGCCGGTGAGGTTATGCCGCGTCCGGTGAGGATCGCGGTGATGGCCTCGAGCGCGGCCGCCATGTCCAGCGGCGCGTACACCTGCCCGGCCACCACGCTCTGGTTGACGCCGATGTCGATGGTGCGGGCCGGGTCGATGCGTTGGCTGAAGAACCCGCTGACCATGTCGGTGAACAACACCCCCGCGGTCACCAGGACCGGGGCTTCCTCGATCGCCTCGCGCACCGAAACCTCGCTGGCCGCACCGGCATAGATGCCCAGATAGTTGGGCGAACTCTCATCGACCAGGCTCTTGCCCCACATCAAGGTGGCGTGCCCTACGGTGTCGGCCCCCAGCAGTGCACCGAGTTCGTCGACGCAGCCCATCCGGTGCACCAGGAAATCGGCGAGCACCGTCAGTCGGTGATCACCGATCAGTTCGGCGGCAGCCGCGGTGAACATCGACAGGGCGCGCGGACTCGTCCCGCCGGTGTAGCGGGGCAGCGGTGCGGCGGGAGGTTCGGTGGGGAAGCGGGCTACGTCGGTGGCGATCAACAGGTAGCCGGGACGCTTCTGCTCGCGCACTTCCGAGAGCACGCGGTCGATCTCCCGGGTCGCCGTGGCGGGCGCCAGATTGGCTTGCGCACAGGTGATCTCGCGGCTGATCCGCAGGAAGTGCTCGAAGTCGCCGTCGCCGAGCGTGTGGTGCACGATGCGCCGGGCACCTTGGGAATCCTTGGACGGCGCGCCGACGATGTGGACCACCGGCACGTGCTCGGCGTAGCTGCCCGCGACTGCGTTCGCCGCCGACAGCTCGCCGACCCCAAATGTGGTGACCAACGCGGCCATACCGCGCAGCCGGCCGTAGCCGTCGGCCGCATAGCCGGCGTTGAGCTCGTTGGCGCCGCCCACCCAGCGAAGCGTCGGGTGAGCCAGGATGTGGTCGAGGAATTCCAGCTGATAATCGCCGGGCACGCCGAAGACCTCCGTCACGCCGAGTTCGGCGAGGCGGTCCAGCAGATAGTCACCGACGGTGTAGAGGTTTTCAGCCATCCTTTAGTGTGCCTCGCATGACCAACACCGGACCGCTCGCCGGAGTGCGAGTTATCGAACTCGGGGGCATCGGCCCCGGGCCACACGCCGCGATGATGCTGTCGGACCTGGGCGCCGACGTGGTGCGGGTGCGCCGGCCGGGTGGCCTGACCATGCCCGCCGAGAATGTCGACCTGCTGCACCGCGGCAAGCGCATCGTCGACCTCGATGTGAAGAGCGAACCGGGCAAGCTGCTGGACCTGGTCGCCAAAGCCGATGTGCTGCTGGACTGTTTCCGGCCGGGAACCTGTGAGCGACTCGGCATCGGTCCGGCCGATTGCGAAGCCGTCAACCCGCGGCTGATCTTTGCCCGGATCACCGGCTGGGGGCAGGACGGACCGCTGGCCACCACGGCCGGCCACGACATCAACTACCTGTCGCAGACGGGTGCGCTCTCGGCGATCGGTTACCGTGACCGCCCGCCGGTGGCCCCGCTGAACCTGGTCGCCGATTTCGGCGGTGGGTCGATGCTCGTCGTCATAGGCATTGTCACTGCGCTCTACGAGCGGGAGCGCTCCGGCAAGGGCCAGGTCGTCGATGCCGCGATGGTCGACGGGGTCAGCATGCTGTCGCAGATGATGTGGACCATGCGGGCCACCGGTTCGTTGCGTGACGAACGTGAATCCTTCTTGCTCGACGGGGGCGCCCCCTATTACCGGACGTATGAGACTGCCGACGGCGGCCATATGGCGGTCGGGTCGATCGAGCCGCAGTTCTTCGCGCAGTTGGTGGCCGGTCTGGGCCTGGATGCCGACGAAATCCCCGGCCAGTTCGAGCTGACCCGGTACGACGAGATGCGGGCCATCTTCACCGAGCGGTTCGCCACCAAGACCCGCGACGAGTGGACCGCGATCTTCGCGGGCACCGACGCCTGCGTGACACCGGTGCTCACCTGGGGTGAGGCCGCCGAGAGCGAGCATCTGCTGGACCGGTCGACGCTGATCACCGTCGACGGTGTCGCACAGGCCGCCCCGGCGCCGCGGTTCTCCCGAACCTCGGCGGGCATGCCCGGCCAGCCCCCGCAGTCGAGCACCGATATCGCCGACATCGGCTGGACCTGACCGCACCAGGGGTCTTTGGTCCCTGGCCATCGGGGCGCGCAGCGGCCACGATGAAGGTGTGACTTCTTCGAACGCACCCGTAGTAGTCGGGACCGACGGCAGTGACGGCGCGCTGGACGCGGCTCGGTGGGCCGGCGCGGTCGCGGCGCGCTTCGGCGCACCGCTGCGCATCGTGCACGCACTGCCCGCTGTCGGTCGCAATCTGACTCAGACGGCGGCCGCATTCACCGCAGCGATGATGTCCTATCAGCGCGATATGGCCGAGGCGTTCCTCAAGGCCGCGGACGAGGCTGTGCGGGCCGAGAATCCCGAGCTCTCGGTGTCCACCGTCTCGTTCAACGAACCGGCCGACCAGGTGTTGATCGACGCCGGCGCCGACGCGCGTCTGGTCGTCCTCGGGGGAAAGAAGGTCAGCCCGGCCGCGGCATTGCTGCTCGGGTCGACGGCGCTGTCGGTGGCCACCCGGGCGGCGTGCCCGGTGGTTGCCTTCCGCGGAGACAAGGTGGCGCCGGGCGACGGCCGTGTCGTCGTCGGGGTGGACGACAGTCCGGCCGCGCAGGCCGCATTGGAGTCGGCATTCGAATTCGCCGATCGGTTCGGGCTCGCCGTCAACGCCGTGCGCTCGTTGTCGCTGGCCGCACCGGCCGAGACCGGTGTCACCATCCCACTGCTGATCGACTGGGACGGCGTCGAGTCCGCGGAGCTGGCCGGCCTCACCGAGACCGTCGACGTCCACCACAAACGGCACCCGGGCGTCGACGCCAAATGTTTCGTCGAGCCGGACTCGCCCGGCAAGGCGCTGCTGAAGCATGTCGCCGGCTCGGGGCTCGTGGTGGTCGGATCCAGGGGCCGCAACGCGTTGGCCGGCGTCCTGCTGGGTTCGACCAGCCTGAACCTGCTGCACCACAGTCCGGTGCCGGTGATGATCTGCCGGGCCGCGCGAGAAGGAGATTCGCATGAGTGAACGTGACGTCCGGCACGGCATCGTGGTCGGCGTTGACGGGTCACCATCCTCGGACGCCGCGGTGGCCTGGGCGGCTCACACCGCGGTATTGCGGGGTGTCGGGCTCACACTGGTGTACGCATTGCCGGGCGCCGCATCACCGGTCTGGTTGGATGTCGCACTGCCCCAAGACTATTGGGATTATCAGGAACAGCACGGTCAGGAGATTCTCGATGCCGCGCGCGGTGTCGCGGTCAAGGCCATTGCCGGCCAGCAGGAACCACGGATCATCGCGAAAGCAGTACCCGGGCACGCGGTGGGCACCCTGATCGAGTACTCCAGGCAGGCCGACCTGGTCGTCGTCGGCTCTCGCGGCCTGAGCAAGTGGAGTCGCCGGCTGCTCGGATCGGTGAGCTCGAGCCTGGCCGCTCATGCCCACGGCCCTGTCGCGGTGATCCCCGAAACCGAACCGCCGAACGGGCCCGTGGTGGTCGGGGTCGATGGGTCGCGTGCCTCCGAACTCGCCACGGAGATCGCCTTCGACGAGGCGTCGCGTCGCGGAGTGGAACTCGTGGTGGTGCACACCTGGACAGATCTGAACTTCGAATTCCCCGACGTGCGGTGGGAGGACCTGAGCGCTGAGGCCGAGCGCGCGCTTGCCGAGCAGTTGGCCGGCTGGTGCGAGCGGTATCCCGACGTTGCGGTCCGCCGCGTGGTCATGCCTGACAAGCCCGCGCGGCAGCTGCTGGCGCAGGCTGAGACCGCGCAGCTGGTGGTGGTCGGCAATCGCGGACGCGGGGGGTTCACCGGGTTGCTGCTCGGATCGGTCAGCTCGGCAGTGGTCAATTCGTCCACCGCACCGGTGATCGTGGCCAGGCAAACCAGCTGATCATCGGGGTCTGGTTGCTGCCGGACCGGCTCGCATCGCAGAATCACCGCCTCGGGCGGCGCGCTTCGCTAGATTCGGAGGTGTGGCCGTGCAGGCATCACGTGAGGCGGTTTTCGACGCCTCGCCGGAGGCGATCATGGAGGTGCTCGCCGACGTCGACGCGCTGCCGTCCTGGTCGGCGTTGCATCGGCGGGTCAAGGTCATCGACCGCTATCCCGACGGCAAGCCCCACCACGTCAAGGCGACGATGCGTCTGCTCGGAATCACGGACAAGGAAATACTCGAATTTCACTGGGGCGACCATTGGATGGTCTGGGACGCCGAGCCCAACCTGCAGCAGCGCGGTCAGCATGTTGAATACAACCTGACACCTGAGGTGGACAAGACGCGCGTGCGGTTCGACGTCATCGTCGACCTCGCGATGCCGATCCCGGAGTTCCTGATCCGGCGCGCGAGGGCGCTGGTCCTCGACGTCGCCATCGATCGCTTGCGGCGGCGTGTCATGAGTCATTCACGACGCCGGTGAGCGTTGCCAGGACGTAGCCGGTGGCTGTCCAGCAATTCGACGGCCACAGTGCGCTAGTAGTCGGTGGGAATCCGGTTGCGCACGTCGTGGGCGACTGCAGCGGCCTGAGCTGGATCCTTTACGCCGCACAAGTCGACGGTGACGACGATATTGGCCTTGGCGGTCAGGGCCTGGGCGCAGTCCGGCACTGAGCTCGACGGCGCGGAATCAGTCACCGACACAATGCCTTCCTGCACTGTCCGTGCGCCGAGGGTGCGCAGCTGAGCCTCACCGTCGCGGTTCACCGCGGCTGTCCTATCCGTGCAGTAACCCCAGTGCTCCTGTACCGCGGCCATGAAGTTCTGGGCCGCTGCGGGGTCGGGGAAGATCATGGCCCGTTGCCCTAACCGCACCCGGCCGGACGGCCCGTCGCCGGTGATCTCGCGTTCCCGGGTCGCCGCGACACCTGTGGGGTAGGGCGGCAGCGCCGACGGAGGGGCGGATGGATCTGCTTCGGATACACAACCTTTCGACGAAGTGGGGTTGTCGTCGGCGGGTGCGGTGTCGCTGGTGGTGTCGGGTCCGGTGGTGCTGAGCTGGCCCGCGCCCACAAGGGACTGGGCCGTCTCGGGACCGATGAGGATCGGTTCGAGGTCAGACTTCTGGTAGGTGCGCACCACCTCGGGGCATTGCCAGAAGTCATCGACTGTGGTCCCTGGCGCCACGGGCGTCGAATCCACCACCGCGGTGACGCGGTGTGTCGAATCGGGAGTCACGGTGATGGCGTATCCCTGCTCTCGTGACCACCTGGCCGGCACCAGCACGTAGCGGCCTGCGTGCGCCTCCAAGACGCGAAGACATTGGTAACGGTAAACGGGTGCGGCCGGCGGCCCCTGGCTGGGCAGCACTGTCATCTTCACCAGATTGTCTGGAATGTTCAGCGCCTCAGTGGTATCGAGTTGCACCGCCGTGTACTCACCGTCGGCAGGCCAAAGCTTGCTTGCGGCATCCTGCCCGCTGCGCTTGCCTTGGGCGACGGCGTACAGATCGGTGACCCAGAACAACGCCACCACCAGGCCCGCAGCCGCCAGTGCGAGCAGGACCCGCTCGGCCGCCTTCGGTAACCGGCCCACGCCGGTGGCAGTCAGCGCCCAGTAGCCGACGGCCAGCAGGGCGATTCCGGCGGCGACCGTCACCGCCATGTACATGTCGGTGGGATTGTGGATTACCGATTGGATCAGGCTGTGATCGGATACCAGCCACACCACGGCGACGGTCAAACCCACCGCGCCCAGGCCGACCACCGCCCATGCGATGCTGCGCAGCAATGTGATTCGTCGCCTGGTGGTGGCCGCGTGTCGAAAAGCCACGGCCAACACCACCAGGATGGCGAGAACGATCAGCACCCGCAACGATGCGAAGAAGAACGTTCCGATGGTGGTGACGACATAGTCGGCCGACGTGTAGCCCACGGTTGCCGGATCGACGCCGAAATAGTGCAACCGGTTGCGGATCGCGAGGAGGCCGAAGAAGTAGCACAGGCCGGTGATCAGCGATGTCGGTGCGACCACCAGGGCCGCCAGGCTCAGCCACCGCTCGGCCGATTGGGTGAGTGACTTCGTCTCGTCGGTCACGCCGGGGGTGCCTGCGTGGTGGGCGGATCCGATGTCACCGGAACGTTATCCGTCGTCGTGGTGGGCAACGTCGTGGTGGGCAACGGAAGCGTCGTGGTCGGCAACGGAAGCGTTGTCGTGGGCAACGGAAGCGTCGTGCTGGTGTAGCCGCCTGAGTTCTGGGTGGTCGTCGGGGCCTTGTACGTGGTCAGCGGTCCTGAGGTCGTCGTGGTGGATGGCAGGGTCAAGGTCCCACTCGACGGCGGCGGCGGTGGCGGCGGATCATTGTGGGTCTCCGCACTGCACGCCACCACCAGCACCGCAGACGTGGCGACCGCCGTGAGTCCCCCAGCGCGCCCAAGCGTTCTAACTCCGAGGTTCATTACCCCTCCCACCAGTGTCTTTACGATGGTGGCAAATTTGGTGGGGTTCCGCGCGAGTATCGGACTACTCGAATTGGGGCCGGCTATGGCAGGGACGCGGCATACCACTTGATCGCCCGCGGTGTGCCGGAACGGGGCAGCAAAGTGTCGCGATCTGCCGTCGATCCTTTACAAGATGACAACGTGGGCACGCAGGCTTGGCTGGCAGCATGGCAGGCCACACGCCACTTCCGCCAAAGGGGTGAATGCCTTTGTCCCGCACGCTTTTCGACAACCACCCGCCGCTGGAAGTCGTTGAACCACAGGCGATACGCAATATCGCCGCCCGCCCGGCCATCCCGGTCTATCGCTCCCCGCGCAACCTGCCGCCGCCGGCCCTAGATGAGTGGAGTTGGCAGCTGCGCGGGCTGTGTCGGGACCATCCGGCAGAGGTGTTCTTCCCGGAGGAGGTTCGGGGGCGCCCGCTGCGCAGCCGGGAGAACGCGGCCAAAGCGATCTGCCTGGCATGCCCGGTGCTGGACCGGTGTCGCGCGCATGCCCTCTCCGCTCCCGAGCCCTACGGCATCTGGGGAGCGATGACGGCCAGGGAGCGCGCCATCGCGATGAGCGACGAAAGCTAGGCCCGCAGCGCACGAAGGCGGCGGATCGCCTCCTCCATGGTGTCGTCTCGCTTACAGAAAGCGAAGCGCACCAAGTGGTTCCACAGATCGGCGTGCGGGGCTTCCGGATCGCAGAACGCTGACATCGGGATCGCGGCCACCCCGGCCTTCTGCGGCAGCTCGGCGCAGAACTGCGTGCTGTCCGAATAGCCCAGCGGCCGTGGGTCGGCGCACAGGAAGTACGTGCCGCGGCTGTCATGCACCTCGAATCCGATGTCGGTCAATGCGTTGCCCAAACGATCGCGCCTGGCCTGGAAAGACTGGCGCAGTTGCGCCACCCAGCCGTCCTCGTGATCGAGCGCATGGGCGACCGCGGGTTGGAACGGGCTGCCGCCCACGTAAGTCAGGTATTGCTTGGCGGCACGCACCCCTGCGATCAGATCAGCAGGGCCACAGGCCCAGCCGATTTTCCAGCCGGTGACGTTGAACATCTTGGCTGCGCTGGAGATGGTCACGGTGCGTTCGGCCATGCCGGGGTATCCGGCCAGCGGCAAGTGCTCGACGTCGAACACCAGCTGCTCGTACACCTCGTCGGTGATCACCAACAGGTCGTGCTCGATGGCCAGTGCCGCGATGGCGCGTAACTCTGCATCGGAGGCCACCGCACCCGTCGGATTGTGCGGCGAGTTGAGGATCAGCGCGCGGGTCTTCGGGGTGACCGCCCGGCGCAAGCCCTCGACGTCGATCCCGAATCCGGCGCCGTCGGCGACCAGCGGCACGGCGGTACGTACGCAGCCGGCCATGGCGATCACGGGGGAGTACGAGTCGTAGAACGGCTCGATCACCAGAACCTCCGAGCCGGGCTCGACCAGGCCGAGCACCGACGCGGCGATGGCCTCGGTGGCGCCGACGGTCACCAGCACCTCGGTGTCGGGGTCGTAGTCGATGCCGTAGTGGCGTTCGCGCTGCCCGGCGATGGCGTGACGCAGCTCGGCGATTCCGAGTCCGGGCGGGTACTGGTTGTGGCCGCTGGAGATCGAGTCGATGGCGATTTTGAGCATTTCGGCCGGGCCGTCCTCATCGGGAAAGCCCTGGCCGAGGTTGACCGCGCCCAGGCGGCTGGCCAGCGCCGACATCTCCGCGAAGATGGTGACGGCGAAGGGTTGCAGTCTCTGCACGGTCATGGTGCATCAGGCTAGCCCGGATTTTGCGTGGAAATGGGCGTGGGCTTGGTCTGATGTCGAGTTGTGTTGCTGGGGAGTAGTTTTCGGGTGTAGGCGTGGGTGGATTGTCCTGTTTCGCCAGGTGGTGCGGGCTTTCCCGGGG